>NZ_JBAIZF010000020.1:0-131987 GCF_036762875.1 [Clostridium] cellulosi
ACCAAGCGCTATATGAGCATGATACATCTTGAGGCCCTGGATGTCATGACTGATTCACAGGTAACTGCTGGCTAGGTGATGACTACCAAGCGGGTTATGAATTTGCGAAAAATTCTTGACGGTACCTTATAATGATTTAAGGTTCGATTATAAACTCATTACACAAAATAATGAAACCGGAAAAAATACCAATTTAGCTGTCTGTGAGTAGAATAAAAAAATAGTGGAGGAGTATTGTGAAAGTTCTGTTCCTTACGAATACGGCGGGACAAGGCCACCACTCAACAGCCAAAGCCCTTTATGACATGCTTAAATCAGAAGGGGTAGAATGTCGAATCATTGACACCTACGAATATACAGACCCCGTCCGTTATAAGATTATTGACCGGGGCTACCTAATGGCAACATCCAAATTACCAAAGGCATACGGTATGTTTTACAGAGCCTTTGAAAAGATGCCCAAAAGAGAATCCCTCTATTCACCGATGAATGTAGACAATTTTATATTAGGGCTAAAACTCAAAAAATTTTTTGATAATGAGTTTAATCCAGATGTAATTGTCTGCACGCATGTTTTTTCAGCGCAGGTTGTCAATGTCATGAAGGCAAGGGGTTGGATTAAAGCTCCTATTATAGGTATAGTAACAGATTATACTATCCATCCGTTTTGGGAAGACGTCCCGTATGTTGATTATATAGTTATCGCCAGTGAGATGCTTACGATGCAGGCAGTAAAGAGGGGAATAAGCAAGGAAAAGATTTTGCCCCTCGGCATTCCGGTAAATCCAAAGTTCAGTAAAAAGATTGATAAAGCCGAAGCAAGAGACATGCTTGGCATTGATCGCGACAAACTGACGGTCCTTTTAATGAGCGGAAGTATGGGATACGGCAATATAGCAAATGTACTCGCCCAAATTGATAGTATTGACGCCGATTTTCAGATAATTGCTGTATGCGGCAATAATAATAACGCGAGACTAAGAATTAAAAACATGAAAACGAGAAAAAAGGTTTACTGTTACGGCTTTGTCAACAATATTGACGTAATGATGGACGCAGCGGATTGCATTGTTACAAAACCCGGCGGCCTTACAACAAGTGAGGCACTGGCTAAGAATCTGCCGATTGTAATGATTAACCCGATTCCCGGCCAGGAAGAGCGAAATGTGGAATTTTTATTGAACAACGGGCTTGCCATCAATGCGACGAAAACAGTTCCAGTAGATGAAGCTCTTTATCAGCTATTTATGTATCCTGAAAAGCTTGAAAATATGAAAGCAAATATCAGATTGATTGGTAAACCTAATGCTTCAAGAGACATCGCGAACTTTATATTGAGTCTGGGGAGCAAAAATAACAATGTTTGAACCTCCGGCTTTTGCTATATCGATTATCGAGAAGATAGAAAGCGCAGGTTATGAAGCGTATTTTGTCGGTGGCTGTGTCAGAGACATGTTGCTTTCACGCAATCCTTCGGACTGGGATATTGCTTCATCAGCGCTGCCGCAGGACATAATAAGTATATTTCCCAAAACCGTTCCTACGGGAATTAAATACGGTACTGTGACTGTTATTACCGATGAAGGAAAGGCGGAAGTAACGACTTTCCGCAGTGAAAGCAGTTATAGCGACCATAGGCGTCCTGACGGCGTCAGTTTTTGTAGTAATATCGAGAACGATTTATCACGGCGCGACTTCACTGTCAATGCGATGGCGTATAGTCCGCGCCGCGGTTTTATTGACCCTTTTGGCGGACGTTTGGATATTAAAAATAAAAAAATTCGTGCTGTAGGTAATCCCAGTGAACGTTTTGAAGAAGATGCACTGAGAATTCTCAGGGCTTTCCGTTTTGCGGCACAGCTCGGTTTTGAAATTGACTGCGGAACATTGAAAGCAGCAAAGGAAAAGGCATTTCTTACAGCGAAAATCAGCACGGAGCGAATCAGAAACGAGCTTAATCGTATATTTGAAAGTAATAATCCGCAGATTGCTTTTGAAATTGTGGCAAACGGCATATTAGATTTTTGCGGTATAAAAAGCAAAGAAAATCTGCAAGATACAGCTAATGATTGTCTTAGGTCAACACCACTATCGCTCCCATCGCGATGGGCGGCGTTTTTTTATCTGCTGAAAACGCGCAACGTGAAAGCCATATTGGAAAAACTGCATTTTGATAACCATACTAAAAATAAGGTATTAAAGCTATTGAGTGAACTTAAGTTAAAACTTCCGATGACTCCAGTTGATATAAAGAAACGGCTTGCAAATGACTTCTCGCCGGAATTCTTTACAGAATACCTTAATCTATACAGTGCCCTTAACAATATTGATTTATCTTCTCAATTAAGTATACTGAATGAGATAATTGAACGCGGTGAGCCTTTTACTCAAAAAATGTTGGCGATAAACGGCAACGACCTTATTGAAAACGGCGTGGCAAGCGGACCTGACTGCGGCCGAATTTTGAGGTCATTACTTGACATAGTGATCTCTAACCCATCTTTAAATGACAAAAAGACCCTCTTAACACTTGCAAAACGTACTTTAAGTTGACTTTGTCCTATCACTAAACACGCAATATTTTCATAGGATAGTATTGAAAATCTTTACAGACGTACAACAACAAAGTACAGGCATTATCTGCTTATGTGCTTTATTGTGTAAACCCTTAGTAAAGACGCAAGATTATCCTGTGGGGGTCATTAAAAATGGCTAATAATATTGTCAAATCGTTTTCGGTGATAGGCGGCGATCTGCGTCAGGTACACCTTGCAGGCTTGCTTGCCTCTGAAGGATACAATGTTTACGCAACTGGTTTTGACAGAGACGTAGAAGTATCTAAGGATGTAATACGGCTTCGAAGTGCAGAAGAAGCTGTACATAAATCTGAATGTGTTGTCTTGCCTCTACCATATTCAATAGATGGTGTTACGGTAAATGCTCCGTTTGCAAGGACCCCTATACCTGTTGACGAAGTGATAGGTGCGGCAGGCAAAGGGACTATTGTAGTCGGGGGAAAACTGGGCGATGCATTGACCGAGCAAGCAAAATCAGCAGGCATAAAGCTTGTTGACTATTATAAGCGTGAAGAATTAGAGGTATTAAATACCATCCCAACGGCTGAGGGCGCTATCCAGATAGCAATGGAGGAGCTGCCTATAACAATTCATGGTGCGAACTGCCTTGTCACCGGTTTCGGGAGGGTAGCAAAAACACTTTGTGACAGGCTCAAAGCACTTGGGGCAAATGTTACTGCCTGTGCCAGAAAGTATGCCGATTTAGCTTGGATAAAAACATTAGGGTATAATGCTATAAGTATTCCGGCACTAGAACATTCTGTATCAAACTTTGACGTAGTTTTTAATACCATACCATGCGTTGTACTAACGGAAAAAGTGCTTTCAAAATTAAAAAAGGATTGTCTTGTAGTTGACCTTGCATCAAAACCCGGCGGAGTTGACTTTGAAATTGCAGGGAGAATAGGCATTAAAACAGTATGGGCTTTAAGCTTGCCTGGAAAGGTTGCGCCCTTGACAGCCGGCGCAATAATAAAAGATACTATCCTCAACATAATTGCTGAGGAGGGCTTAAGATGATTACCGCCGGATTTGCTATAACCGGCTCTTTCTGCACGTTTTCAAAGGCAATGGCTCAAATGGATAAGATGGTTAAGGCAGGTTTTGATGTTATTCCGATTATGTCAAATGCCGCTTATGAAACTGATACAAGGTTTGGACGCGCAATTGATTTTAGGAACCGCGCAATAGATATCACTGGTCACAATATAATTCACACAATAGTTGATGCTGAACCCATCGGTCCCAAATCAATGTTCGATATACTTGTGATAGTTCCAGCGACGGGAAATACTATTGCCAAGCTTGCAAACGGGATAAACGATACACCGGTTACAATGGCTGCCAAAGCGCATTTAAGAGGCGGAAAACCATTGGTAATTGCAGTTTCCACGAACGATGCTCTATCATCTGCTGCGCAAAACATCGGGAAGCTTCTCAATACTAAAAATATATTTTTCGTACCTATGAAACAAGATGATCCTAATAAAAAACCGAATTCAATCGTAGCAAATTTTGAACTTGTTCTTCCTACGGTAAAAGCTGCTCTTGAGGGAAAGCAGATACAGCCTATATTTATTTAGCAAATATTCTTGATGTATGACATTTTATTCTTTGACAAGGTGAACACGAAATGGATTTTACAAGATTGATAGAACCGGGAGGCCATACGTTGCCTCCTCTTCCTTATGCATATAACGCTCTTGAACCGATAATTAGCGCGGATTCGTTAAGGATTCATCACGACATATTACATAAAAACTATGTCGATGGACTTAATAGAGCGGAGCTTAATCTCGTCGACGCTCGGCGAGACAATAATTTTGAACTTATAAAGTATTGGGAAAATGAATTGGCATACAATGGTTCTGGGCATATCCTTCACAGTATTTTTTGGGCAGTAATGTCGCCTGTCGGCAAAGGAGGGGAACCGGGAAATATAACACTAAGCGAAATTATAAATTACTTCGGAAGCTTTGACGCATTCAAAGAACAGTTTTCAAATGCTGCCAATAAAATAGAAGGTTCCTACTGGGCCATTTTGACATGGCAACCGACATGGCACAGACTTGAGATATTACAAGCCGAAAAGCATCAGAACAAGACGCAGTGGAGCGGAATACCTATCCTTGTTCTCGATGTTTGGGAACATGCGTATTATCTCGACTATAAAACACATCGGGATGAATATATACAAAAATGGTGGCAGCTAGTTAATTGGGAAGAGGTAGAGTCCCGCCTTAAACTGGCAATGAACGGTGAAGTTAAACTCACAATATAAAAAAAGGCTTCTTCCAATGTTGTGGAAGAAGCCTTTTAAGTTTTACTGAATATAACGCCTTGCACTCATATATGCCTTTGCCCAGTAGCTGTTTGAAAGGCTCGAAATTGTCACTTGCTTATTGCCGCTGGTTGCGGAAATAAAATTACCATTTCCAATATAGATGCCAACGTGGGTTACATTGTTGTTACCGCCATCGGTATCAAAGAAAACAAGATCACCTTGCTTCAAGTTTGATTTGGAAACCCAGGTTCCGAGTTGCGCCTGGTCTGCTGCCCGGTGGGGAAGGAACACGCCGACTTTTTCATAGGCGTACATTGTAAGTCCAGAGCAGTCAAATCCGGTTGAAGGTGACGCGCCGCCCCATACATATTTGATACCCAGTGCACTTTTAGCAGTATTTATAACTGTCGAAATTCTTGTTGCGTTTGATTCAGGAAGTGTGATATAGCTGCTGGAAACCCAAGCAGTTTTTCCGTTGTATAATATCTTGTACCAGCCGTATGTACCGCCAATAATCGATACTTTAGAACCCTTGTACAGTTTTCCAATGATAGCTGCACTTGTGGACGCATAAGATCTTACGTTAAGATAAGTGTTGACTTTGACTGTACCCGTATTGCTGTAAGCATATGCTGAGATTGACATGATGGATACGGCTGCAACTGCCGCAATGGTAGTTGAAATTAACTTTTTTAACTTATTCATTGTGGCCTCCTTTAACCAAACTATTTTGCTTCAAGGCTTCACGTTAGGGGAAAGGGATAAGGCCTAACTGTGAAGGCTGTTTTGTTTAAGGTAACTTATCTAAAAAATGTACGCCTACGTCGCTTATTATATATAATTTATGCAGTTGAGTAAAACGAATCCCATAATAAATAACTGCGTTACCATAACTTTCTTCGTATAATTACAATATTATCAATTTTAAAGCAAAGAGAGCAAATGCAGTAGAAAAAAACCCGAAAGCAAGTATTATTTGCTTTCGGGTTTTAAATTGCTTATGTTAAATTGAATCAAAGAATGTGTGAAGCATATAGCCTTTACATGATTAATTTTTGCTTTTTAGAATTGCTTCCAAATCCGACTTTGAAAAAGTATAGACTTTATCGCAAAAATGGCACCTTGCTTCAGCGCCGCCTTGTTCATTAATCATGGACTGCAGCTCATCCTTCGTTAGGCTTCTAAGTGCCCGTTCGACACGTTCAGCAGAACAGTTACACTTATATTCAACTTCATTTTCGTCCAATATCTCAACGTCGAAGCCTTTGAGAACACTTCGAATAATATCCTCAGGCGTATGTCCCACATTGAGCATAGTAGAGACAGGTTGTATGGTTTTGAGATTATCTTCAAGCTTATCAATAATAGAATCATCTGCAAAGGGCAGAAGCTGTATAATGTATCCTCCGGCGGCTTTGACAGAAAGATCGGTATCAACAAGTACGCCGAGTGCGCAGACGGTTGGAATTTGCTCACTTACTGCAAAGTATTGGGTGATATCTTCGGCTATTTCTCCGGAAATAAGAGGTGTTTGCCCGTTATATGGTTCTTTCAACCCCATGTCTTTTGAAACAAACACCGTACCATTTTTTCCGACTGCGCCGGAAACATCAAGCTTGCCATACTGGTTAAGCGGAATTTCAACAACCGGATTGTCGGCGTATCCGCGGACATTGCCGTTACTGTCAGAAACCGCAATCAAATGCCCCGCAGGGCCATCGCCGTGAATGCGGACGGTAACAGTATCATCTTTGCCTTTCAGCATTATACCCATCATCGAAGTAACAGTTAGTAGCCTTCCGAGAGCCGCAGTCATGACGGCGCTGGTTTTGTGAATTTGTTCAGCACGGCTGACAATTGACTTTGAATCTATGCCAAATGCGACTATTCCACCGTCGGATGTAATTGCACGTATTAATTTGCTCATAGTTATTCTCCAATCAAACTCATTTTAAATTTTGCGCGCCACATATATCAGACGTTCGCTGTTGTCCTTAGGATTGTCAAAGCTTAAATCATCATAAACGGCTTCGAGAGACAATCCGCTTTCAAAAAGCCAGCTTTTAATCTGTCTTGTTGTATAGGCACGCTCTGAAAAACTTTCGTCGAATCTGTTGTAGTGTCCACTGTCATACTCGAAAAACGTAAGTTCAAAATTGCATAGTCTTGTCTTTTTGTTGTAGAAGTTCTGCCATACGCAGAAAATGTCATCATAATCGTAAACAAATGCGTTGTTGCCGAGTATTGTTTCCATTTTAAACGGGGTATTGAGGTCAAAAACAAAAAGCCCGCCTTTTTCAAGAAATAATGCGATTCTTGAAAAAGCAGCTTTTACGGAGGCTGCCGATGTAAGATGATTTATGCCATCAAGCACACAGACAGCGGCTGAAACGGTGCCATAAAGGTCAAGATTACGCATATCCTGACAAATAAAAATCGGATTATTTGAAATACCGTTTGATTTTTCGGCGGCTTGTGACAGCATTTGTTCGCTTTGGTCGACGCCGATCACATCGTACCCCTTTTTGACAAGCTCGAATGTTATTGCGCCGGTGCCGCAGCCGAGGTCTAAAATGGAATTACCACAAAGGCTGTGCTTCTTAAAAATTTCGCATAAGTAGTCGGTCCGTGATTTGTAGTCGACGTCTTTCATCAGCACGTCATAGTATTTTGCAAAAACGCTGTAAGATTTCATTCGTTGTTTTTTTCAAGCCTTTCGAGAATTTTCCCATAACCGTCGCTGCCGTAGTTAAGACAACGGTTAACACGGCTGATTGTTGCAGTGCTTGCACCGGTTTCTCGTACGATATCGCTGTAGACGTGATGAGCCCTTAGCATTCTGGCTACGTGCAAACGCTGGGACAATGCTTTTATCTCTGATACCGTACATAAGTCATCAAAAAAATCATAGCATTCGTCTATGCTTTTAAGTGACAGAATGGCTTTAAATAAAAAGTCCACATTCTCGTCCTTAATTTTGCTGTTAATAATTATTCCCCCAAAAAATCTATAATTAGATAATACATTAGGATTAAGTATATTTTAGCACAATAAATTGTGGAAGTAAACTTCTATGGCGACTTAATGAACGAAAGAATAAAAAATTATTTTAAAACTCGTTAAAGTAAATGTTAGAATTACAGCAGTGAATATATCCAGTTTTGTACTGTAAAAACTTGAAATACACTTGCATGTTTGTTATAATTTTTATATTTGGAGGTGTGTTAATGGGAAATTTGTTAACTTATTTGCAAGGCAAGCTAATAAGCATACTATATATCTCTTTGGCTTTAATAATATCGCTGCCCGCGCATGAAATTGCGCATGCATATACCGCATATAAATTAGGCGATCCAACAGCCAAAAACTTAGGCAGACTGTCGCTTAATCCATTAAAACACCTTGATCCCATCGGAACAATATGCCTTTTACTTTTTCAGTTCGGATGGGCAAAACCCGTTCCTATAGATCCCCGAAACTTCAAAAATCGCAAGGGCGGTATTGCTGTTACTGCCTTATCGGGACCGTTGGCTAACCTGATTTTGGCGTTTATAGCTATTGTGCTGCAATATATACTTGCGATTTTTAGTTTTAACATAAACCAAGCTGTATTATATACAGTTTTAAGATTTTTAAGTTATTTTTCATTTATCAATATAGGCCTGTGCCTATTCAACTTGATTCCTGTTCCTCCTTTGGATGGTTCCAATATTCTGATATTTTTCTTGCCTGACAGTGTTGGTGAGTTTTTTAACCGTTATGGCATGTATTTTCAGATTATCCTTCTTTTCTTGCTTTTCACACCGATAATAACAAATCCTCTCACAACACTTGTAAACAATGTTTACAATAATTTATCGTCAATTGCGGGCCTGATTTTCAGAACATTCATAGGCTCGTAACGTATAAACGGAGAGATTATGGAAAAGCTTTCTTTTAAAATACCAATTTTTGAAGGTCCACTGGATGCGCTTTTATATTTAATTTCAAAAAACAAACTGGATATATATGATGTGCCGATTTCAGAATTGCTGGACCAATACATGGACTATCTTCACAGTATGAGCGAAATGAACCTCGACATAACAAGCGATTTTCTTGAAATGGCCTCCCGGCTTGTTGAAATTAAATCTTCAATGCTCCTTCCAAAGCCAGATGAAAGCAAGAAACAAGAATTTATAGCAACCCTTATTGGGTATAAGACTTGCAAAGCTATGGCGGAGGCTTTAAGTAAGCACGATTTGCATATGGACATATTTGTCAGAGACCCAATGCAGGTCGATGTGGATGAAACATATAACCGTTTTCACGACGCGGATGTTCTTCGGGAAGCGTATATTGCGCTCGGAAACCGCATAAAAAGCAGAAAGCCGCCTACTGCAGATGAATTCAGAGGTGTAGTGGGCAGGAAAATCGTATCTGTTGCATCCCGAATCATACATGTAATAAAAAGATTGATAAAAGAAGGCAAAAAAGACTTCTATTCGATGTTTGACGATGCAAGAAACCGCTCTGAAGCAGTGGCGACATTTCTCGCAATACTGGAACTTATAAAATCAAAAAAGATTGTAATAGACGATGATGATAAAAAAACTGTTCACTTCAAAAGCCACCGTATTAAGGAGACATAATTATGGACATAAAGCAGGTTAAGGCAGCAATTGAGGCTGTGCTTTTTGCATCTGGGGAACCGATATCACTGGATAGATTAGCTCAAGCTCTTGAAACGGATAAAAATACAGTTCAAAAAATACTTTCGATTATGATGGAAGAAAGGGAAGGCAAAGAATATGGCGTTTCAATCGTAAAGTTAGACGACAGCTATCAGCTGGCGACAAAGCCTGAATATTCGCATTATATACGCAATGCTGTTAACCAAAGACGCAATATGCCTTTATCTCAGGCTGCGATGGAAACGCTTGCTATTGTTGCCTACAATCAGCCCGTAACTAAAGGATATATTGAGCAGGTAAGAGGGGTTGACAGCTCACGCATAGTTTCTTCACTCGTAGAAAAGGGCTTGATAGAAGAACGCGGACGCCTCGATGTACCCGGAAGGCCTATTCTTTATGGGACAACACTGAACTTTTTGAGATGTTTTGGTCTTAAATCTTTAAATGACCTGCCTCGAATCGATGTCGATGAAGAACCGGCTGTCGATTTACCCAGTGAGTCATAAAAGACTGTGTATGTGCAAAAGAAGGTGCATTAATGCCTACCTTTGTTATTGTTTTGATTATCATAGCCGGTGTAATTTTTCTGATATTAAAGTCAAGAATTAAATTTCATGCCTATTATTCTGAGAAGATAGAGGTAAGTATACGCTACCTGTTTTTCAAATTCAATGCTAAAAAGCCTCAAGAAGGACAAACTGACAATGAAAAACAGGCTGTGGAGAAACAGTCTGAACAGCCGCAGAAGGTAACATTGGAACAGCTTAGAAGCTTTTTAGACACTATCGGACAATTTTGGGACGAATTTATCGGTCAAATATCGAAATTTAAAGAAAAATTCCGAATTGACAAGTTGAATCTTGAGTTGGTTATCGGGGGCGGCGATGCTGCTGAAACCGCGATAACATATGGACAAGCCTGTGCAGTTGTTTTCCCAGTGATTTCGTTGTTAGAAAGAATAATAAAAATCAAAAAGAAGAAAATATTGGTGAACGCGAATTTTAACGGTGACGGCAGTATAGTGTTTGAAATAACCGCAAGTATAAGCATAGGTGCTTTAATTACGGCAGGTGCGGCAAATACTGTGAAAATACTTTTAACGCTTATAAAAAATCCAATTAAATTTGGTCAGAGGGGGATGCAAAATGAGTGAACATCCAATACAGGCGCTAATGGAAAACACGCTTCAGAAGATCCGTGAGATGGCCGATGTAAACACAATTATCGGTGAACAGATTGTGGCTCCGGATGGAACAGTAATAATACCAGTATCAAAGGTTTCTATGGGCTTCGCTTCTGGCGGTTCCGACGTAGGCGCAAAATCAACTAAGACGATGTTTGGCGGAGGCGGCGGCGCCGGAGTTACAATTAATCCAGTCGCTTTTATCGTTATTTCAAACGGCAACGTAAAATTACTTCAGATTGAAAACAGTACAACTGCAGGCGGAAAGGCAATTTCGCTTGTTCCAGAGCTGTTTGATAAGATTACAGCGCTTTTCAATAAAGATAAAAAAGATAAGACGGATTCAGTTGCTCAGGGAACAACAACCAGCACTGTAACAGATAAATAAGTGTATCATGCCGATGCCGCTCGCATATGTATTAAAGCGGACAAAACTCCGTTATAATACTCGGGCGGTGTTTGCTTTGAATTTCTTAAAGAGATCTGTTAAAACTACTACATGTGCGATTAATTTACGCTGCAATTAATTATAGGGACGTGTTTCAGTCAAAGCATTTGTTCTGCTAAATCAGGTAATGATGCTACTAACACTATCGCTTTTTTCAGCGGATGTCGCTGCACAAGCAAAACGAAAAAGTCTGAGAATATTTCCGCAATATAACAGATAGCATAACCTCATTTTTCACAAATCGCGTAAAGAAATAAGAACTATAAGGAGTTAGTCAATGAACAAAAAACCAATGCGTCTTCAAAAATATATAGCGGCATGCGGCACTGCTTCAAGGCGAAAAGCCGAAGAACTTATAATAAACGGCAAGGTAACTGTAAACGGCCATCCAGCCCAAATCGGCATGAATGTTATTCCCGGAAAAGATATCGTTGTTGTCAACGGCACTCGTATTAATTTGCCGCGCGAAAAGGTCTACATAGCCCTGAATAAGCCGCGCGGCTATGTAACAACCATGAGTGATGAGTTGGGGCGCAAGTGTATTACGGAACTAATCAAAGATGTCGGGACAAGGGTATTCCCGATAGGTAGGCTCGACAAAGACTCTGAGGGCTTGTTGCTTTTGACAGATGACGGGGATTTTGCCAATGCTCTTATGCATCCAAGCAAGCATGTACCGAAAATTTATCATGTTTCTGTGCGCCCGGCTATTACTGAAGACAAGCTAATCAAAATCGAAACGGGCATAGAGCTTGATGGGGTAATGACTGCCCCAGCAAAGGCAAGAGTACTTCACCAATATCCTGACAAATCAGTCGTTGAGATTACATTGTATGAGGGCCGAAACCGTGAGATCCGGCGCATGTGTGAACAATTGGGACTTGAGGTTGCCAGACTTTCACGCGTTGGCGTAGGAAATGTAAAACTCGGCGGATTAAAACCGGGAACATGGCGCGAGCTTGGAGAAAAAGAAGTAAGTTCCCTTAAACGTGCCGCAGGGCTTATCAAAAGAAAATAATAATAAAGATGGTGCAAAGCGTTGATAGAAATTAAGTTTGCTGGTATTAATGAAGTTAAAGAAATATGTCACAGATTAAATGTTGAATATACAGAAGGCCTTAAAGTTTATGCCGCTGTCGAAGCGGGCAATCCGCTTGGCGGCTGTGGGTTTTATATTGATGGCAAACAAGGCACGCTCGCGTTCACATATATGAATGAAGCTGGCCTTGAGCCGATTGAAGATGGACTTTTAAGAGCCTCGCTGTCGTATATGTTTGAAAACGGTGTTGAGACTGCAATCTCAAAGGGAAATATATCAGAAAAAATGCTCAGGCGTCTTGGTTTTAGGGAGAAATACGGTGTTTATGTGCTGGACCTGTTGCATAGTTTTCTGACAGCGGGATGCCCATCTGAAAATAGTTAATGTATATATTTATACAATTTTATTTTGTATAAAATTTAACTTATATCACCGAGTTTGATGAAAATTATTCATGCGAATTTAATAAAATTACATTTAGATATAGACATTTTAAAAGTTGTGTTGTATAATAATAAAAAATAATATTGAAACATGCGGTAAAGGTCCGCAAGATACCTTTTAATTCGGTCCTGTGAGGCCGAAAAGGGTTGGTTTTATCAGTTTTTGGAATTTATAAAGATAATAAAACAGCCCGGGTATCATAACCTGGGCTGTATTTTTATTCTTCGATAATGTATAATTATACAATAGAAGGTGAAATTAATGCGCGAAAAGGCGGAAATAATGGATGAAAAAGCAATATTCAGAGCAGTTGCGCGCATAGCATACGAAATCGTTGAAAGAAATCATGGTGCACAAGATCTTTGCGTTATAGGCATAAAAAGACGCGGTGCAGTATTAGCAAAACTTATCGCTGAAAAGATTTATGAAGTTGAAAAGACATCAGTTAAACTTGGGTACTTGGATATTACGCCTTTCAGAGATGATTTAAAGTCATCACAGCTTCCAAATGAAGAGAGCGAAATTCCATTTGATGTCGTCAATCAAAATGTTGTACTTGTTGACGACGTTATATATACAGGCAGAAGTGTTCGTGCGGCAATAGATGCAATTATGAAGAAGGGAAGGCCAAAACGTATACAACTTGCGGTTTTGGTAGACAGAGGACATAGAGAATTACCAATCAGGGCTGATTTTGTAGGAAAAAACGTCCCAACTTCGAGAAACGAATCAGTAGAAGTTATGGTAACCGAGTATGACGGTGTGAACCGCGTTGCGATATTTGACAATGGAGGAGAGGACGATGAATACAGAGTCAGCTGACTTACTGCTCATAAAAAACTGCCGCTTGTTTGATAAAGAATGCGATATACTTTGCTCCAACGGTTATATAAGGGAAATGTCTCAGGGGATAAATGCAAAGGGTGCGACTATAATTGACGCCAGCGGGCTTTATGCTGCACCTGGAATTGTAGATATGCATGTTCATCTCAGAGATCCCGGTCAAACGTATAAAGAAGACATTTTGACCGGTTGTGCGGCCGCAGCCGCAGGCGGAGTAACGTCAATCGCTGCCATGCCAAATACGGTTCCGGTCTGCGACAACCCTGAGATTATTGAATATGTCAAAGAAAAATCAAAAAGTACCGGAGTTCATGTGTATCCTATAGCAGCAGTCACAAAGGGGCAGAATGGTCAGGAACTCTGTGATTTTGAAAGCCTTAAAAATGCGGGCGCGGTTGCTTTCTCAGATGACGGAAAGCCTGTTGAAAATGCCGGTTTGATGCTCGAGGCTATGAAGCGAGCTCATAAAGCTGGCTCTATTGTAATCTCCCACTGTGAGGATTCATCACTTGCCGGTGGCATAATCAATGAGGGTGAAGCGTCAAAAAAGCTCAATGTCAAAGGAATCCCTAATTCGGCAGAGGCAGTTCAAGCAGCACGTGAGGCAATCCTCTCATTGACAAGCTGCCTGCCGGTGCATATAGCTCATGTGAGCGCCGCAGAAACAGTTGAAGTCATAAGAGAGGCTAAAAAGCGCGGTGCCAAGATAACAGCGGAAACATGTCCTCATTATATCTGCCTTGATGAAAGCAAAACACTTACCCGCGACGCAGATTTCCGGATGAATCCACCATTGCGGACAAAGAAAGACGTTGAGGCAGTTATAGAAGGGCTGCGGGACGGCACGATAGATGTTATCGCCACCGACCACGCTCCACATACATCTTTTGAAAAGTCAGACTTTGAAAATGCTCCGAACGGGGTAGTGGGGCTTGAAACATCACTTGCTGTATGTATAACTTATCTCGTAAAACCCGGTATTCTGACGCTGAAAGAGCTTTTTGAGAAGATGTCGGTTAATCCCGCAAAAATACTCGGAATCAAAGCGGGAACGCTGGCTATCGGCGCAAAAGCTGATGTAGTGCTGTTTGACCCAGAAGAAAAATTTCTTGTGTTGCCTATAAAGCTTCATTCAAAATCACATAATACACCGTTTAAAGGGATGACACTTTACGGACGCGTAAAATACACGATATCTGACGGAAAAGTAATATACAAGGCATAATTCGTTTAGGAGGAAGCCGCTCATGTCATTTGATTTGCTAATAACAAAAATTAAAGAGCTTAGGAATCCAACGGTAGCCGGGCTTGATCCGGATTTTGATAAAATACCTGAATTCCTAAAATCTGAGGCTGTAGCGGAATACGGCGAAAGTCTTGAAGCGGCTGCAGAAGCGCTTTACAAATTCAATACCGGGCTTATCGACGCGCTTTGCGATATAGTTCCTGCCGTCAAAATACAATGCGCTTATTATGAAAAATACGGCTGGCAGGGCATGAGAACGCTTTCTCGGACTATAAAATACGCAAAATCAAAGGGCATGTTTGTCATAACCGACGGAAAGAGAAATGACATAGGCTCGACAATGGAGGCTTATGCGGCAGCGCATCTTGGAACGGTAAATATTAACGCGTCAGAAACGGAACCTTTTGGAGCTGATGCTCTGACAGTCAACGGTTATCTCGGAAAAGACGGTATAGCTCCGCTTATTAAAATTTGCAGAGAAAATGACAAAGGCATTTTTGTTTTGGTTAAGACATCAAATCCTTCGTCAGGTGAACTTCAAGACAAAAAACTTGAGTCAGGAATGACTGTATATGAATATATGGGCGAGCTTTGTGAAAAATGGGGAGAAGAGCTCCCCGGCAAATTTGGTTACAACGGTGTCGGAGCGGTTGTCGGCGCGACATATCCGGAACAACTTTCCGAGCTGCGACGAAAGCTGCCGCATACATTCTTCCTTGTCCCCGGATATGGGGCACAGGGCGGCGGTGCAAAGGATGTAGCTGGAGCCTTTGATAAAGACGGGCTTGGCGCTGTAATTAATGCCTCCCGCTCAATAATGTATGCATATAAGAAGCAAGTCTGTGCTGAAGAAGACTACGCCTTGGTAGCACGGCGGGAAGCTATCCGCATGAGAGATGATATTTTGGCAAACATATAAACTCTTTAATCAGATATAGTTTAGACAGTTTCACTGCAAGTGAAAGGAGTAAATAAAATGTGTGAGCAAAAAGCGTATTTACTGCTTGCCGACGGGACGATATTTGAGGGTCGCTCAATAGGCAAACGCGGTACCGCTGTTGGGGAGATTGTTTTTAATACAAGCATGACCGGTTATGAGGAGATTTTAACGGACGCTTCATATTATGGTCAGATTGTAACCCAGACTTATCCGCTGATTGGCAATTACGGTGTCAATGATGACGATATTGAGTCGAGAAAGTCTTGGGTAAATGGCTATATCGTGCATGAAGAGTGTGATACTCCCAGCAATTTTAGGTGTGCTGGAAATCTTGATAGCTTCTTAAAGAAACAGAATATAATCGGCCTGTGCGGACTTGACACCCGCAGGCTTACAAGAATAATCCGCGAGCACGGTGTTATGAACGGGGCAATAACAGACGAAAAGGGCCTTGAAAACAAAGAGCAGCTTTTGAAAGAGATAAATAATTATAAAATTAAAGATGCAGTCAAAACGGTTACTGTACCGGAAAAGGTTGAAGCAAAGGCTGAAAATGGCAAATACAAAGTGGCGCTTATTGATTACGGCTATAAGATAAACATTATGCGGAGTCTCTTAAAGCGCGGGTGTGACGTAACGGTGTATCCTGCGCTCACTCCACCTGAAGAGATAATAAAAGACTCGCCTGACGGCATTATGTTGTCAAACGGACCAGGCGACCCTGCCGAATGCAAAGAGGCTGTAGAAAACCTTAAAGTCCTATCAAAAAGCGATATACCGATTTTCGGTATCTGCCTTGGACATCAGCTTTTAGCGCTGGCCAACGGAGCAAAGACAGCGAAGCTAAAATACGGTCACAGGGGTGCAAATCATCCGGTTAAGGATTTGAATCAAGATAGAACGTATATAACAAGCCAAAATCACGGTTATGCTGTACTTGCTGACACAATAGATAAAAGTGTTGGCACCGTCAGCCACATTAACCTTAATGACGGAACGGTTGAAGGCGTACGTTACAACAATGGTCACATGTTTACAGTACAGTTCCACCCAGAGGCTTCTCCCGGCCCGAAAGATACCGGATATCTATTCGATGAATTTATTTCTCTTATGAAGGATAGGAGCTGATATAAATGCCGAAGGATCCTACTATAAAAAAGGTTCTTGTAATAGGCTCCGGACCAATAGTTATCGGTCAGGCTGCTGAATTTGACTACGCTGGAACACAGGCTTGCCGCGCTCTGCGGGAAGAGGGTATTGAGGTTGTTCTTATAAACTCGAACCCTGCTACGATTATGACCGACAAGATGATGGCGGACAGAATCTATGTAGAGCCTCTGACCCCTGAAGTTGTCAAGAGGGTAATAATGCTTGAAAAACCGGACAGTATTCTGCCTACCCTCGGCGGTCAGACCGGCCTTAATCTCGCGATGGAACTTGCCAACAGCGGTTTCCTTAAAGAAGCCGGTGTAAGGCTGCTGGGTACAAAACCCGAAACCATAAGAAAAGCAGAGGACAGGCAGGCCTTCAAGGATACTATGCTGTCAATTGGTGAGCCATGCATAGCGTCTGAAGTTGTCGAGAGCGTTGAAGATGCGTTGGCATTTGCCGAAAAAATAGGATATCCTGTAATAGTCCGTCCAGCCTATACTCTCGGCGGCAGCGGCGGCGGTATTGCAAATAACAAGGCTGAGCTTAAAGAGATTGCAGGAAACGGCCTGCGCCTTTCAATGATACATCAAGTACTTATCGAAAAGTGCATTGCTGGTTGGAAAGAGATTGAGTACGAGGTAATGCGCGACGCAAAAGGCAATGTCATAACAGTCTGTAACATGGAAAATATCGACCCTGTCGGTATCCATACCGGTGACTCGATTGTTGTTGCGCCGTCGCAGACACTGTCTGATAAAGATTACCAAATGTTGCGCTCATCAGCCTTGAACATCATCACCGCCCTTGGCGTAGAGGGCGGGTGCAATGTCCAGTTTGCGCTCCATCCCGATAGTTTTGAATACGCTGTAATCGAGGTCAATCCCCGTGTTTCTCGTTCATCAGCTCTGGCTTCTAAAGCGACAGGTTATCCGATAGCGAAAGTTGCCGCGAAGATTGCGATTGGCTATAGCCTTGATGAGATCAAAAACGCTGTAACAGGGAAAACCTATGCCTGCTTTGAACCCGCTCTTGACTACTGCGTTGTAAAATTCCCCAAATGGCCTTTTGATAAATTTGTCTATGCAAAGCGTACGCTTGGAACCCAGATGAAGGCAACAGGTGAGGTAATGGCCATCGGCGACACCTTTGAACTTGCCATGATGAAAGCCGTACGTTCCATTGAGCTTAAGCTTGACACCATGTCAATGCCGAAAATGGAAGAGCTTGACGATGAAGCGCTTGAAAAGAAGCTGCATGAACAGGACGACGAACGTATTTTCGCGGTTTATCAGGCATTAAAGCGCGGTATGTCGCCCGATAAGATCTTCGATATTACAAAGATAGACCGCTGGTTCCTCTATAAACTTAAGAACCTCGCTGAAATGGAAATTTCGCTTGCGAAAGGTGAACTTACAGAAGAGAAGTATATTGCGGCGAAGAAAATGGGATTCCTCGATAAGACAATTGAAGCGCTGTCGGGACAAAAGCCTCCAAAGAAACTTCAGGCGGCATACAAAATGGTTGACACCTGCGCGGCCGAATTCGCGGCGGAGACCCCTTATTTCTACTCGACATGGGATGCGGAAAACGAGGCGGCGCTCCATATTGCCGAGCATGAGACAAATAAGAAAAAGGTAATAGTTTTCGGCTCAGGACCGATACGCATAGGTCAGGGTATAGAATTCGATTATTGCTCAGTGCATTGCGTCTGGGCGCTGAAAGAATGCGGTTACGAGGCGATAATCGCCAACAACAACCCAGAAACAGTGTCTACAGACTTTGATACATCAGACAGGCTTTATTTCGACCCGCTTACAGGTGAGGATGTTTACAACATTATTGAAACGGAAAAGCCATGGGGCGTTGTAGTTCAGTTTGGCGGACAGACAGCGATTAAACTCACAAAATCGCTCAAGAACATGGATGTAAACATCCTTGGGACCAGTGCAGACAGTATAGACGCTGCCGAAGACCGCGAGCGCTTTGATGAGATTCTTGAAAAATGCAATATCCCGCGTCCGGCAGGACATACTGTTTTCACAACCGAAGAAGCTCTGAAAGCTGCCAACAGTCTACATTACCCGGTTTTGCTGCGCCCGTCTTACGTTCTCGGCGGCCAAAATATGATAATAGCATATAGTGACGCAGATGTAACTGAATATATGGCAATTATCACGAGCCAGGGTATTGAGAATCCAGTTCTTATTGATAAATACTTAAACGGAAAAGAAGTCGAAGTAGACGCCATTTGCGACGGTGAGGACATACTTATTCCGGGTATAATGGAACATATTGAAAGGGCAGGAGTCCATTCCGGCGACTCAATATCTGTTTATCCTGCTCAGACACTTTCTAAGCGTATCAAGAATACGATTATTGATTACACAGAAAAACTCGCAAAGGCACTGAACGTGGTCGGCCTTATCAACATTCAGTTTGTAGTTTATAACGATGAGGTTTATGTAATTGAAGTAAATCCGCGTTCCTCGCGTACTGTACCGTATATCAGCAAGGTCACAGGTGTTCCAATGGTCGATATTGCGACACGCTGCATGCTTGGTTATAAATTAAAAGACCTCGGCTACGGAACAGGCTTACATCCGGAAGGCGATTACGTTGCCGTTAAAGTACCTGTATTCAGTTTTGCGAAACTTCACGACCTTGACACCCAGTTAGGGCCTGAAATGAAGTCGACCGGCGAAGTGCTTGGAATAGCGAAGACATTCCATGAAGCGCTGTTAAAGGGCCTTACTGCTGCCGGATACAAAATGAAAAAGCACGGAGGAGTTCTTATCTCTGTGCGCGATACAGACAAGCAAGAGATTATCCCGATCGCTGAGGGGTTTGCGAAGCTTGGCTATACAATTTACGCGACAGCAGGTACAGCTTTGACGCTCAACAACAATATGGTTGCCGCAAATGCTGTCAGAAAGCTTCACGAGCCTGAACCGAACATTATGACGCTGCTTGAAAGCGGAAAAATCGACTATGTAATATCAACTTCGGCAAAGGGGCGTATTCCGCAGCGTGACAGCGTTAAGATTCGGCGTAAGGCGGTTGAACGCTCAATACCGTGTCTAACATCTTTGGATACTGCAAACGCGTTAATTGAGTGTCTGAAGATGGATAAAACGATAAAAGATGTTGACCTTGTCGATATAACAAAGATATAATAAATGTAAGCTAATAGGGGCGGTGAAAATCGCCCCTTGTGTTTTAATTTGTTCGGTTATATACTCGGATGTGTAGGAGAATAAGCATGACTGCAGAGGATTGTGTAATCATCGATAAAAAGAATATAGCAAAAGGTATCTACGATATGTGGATCAACTGTCCCGGAATAGCGGCGGAAGCCAAAGCCGGACAGTTCGTAAACATTAAATGCGACGGTTTCACATTGCGCCGGCCTATAAGCATTTGTGACATTAATGCAGACAGAACAGCATTGCGAATTGTTTTCGAAGAGCGCGGCGAAGGGACAAAATGGCTTGCTTGGAAAAATGTCGGAGAAAGTATTAATATACTCGGGCCATTAGGCAACGGCTTTATGCTTGGGAAGCCTGACAGATCTGCAGCATTTGTCGGTGGTGGAATCGGAGTCCCGCCACTGCTTTATGCTGCAAAGCATTTCGGCTCCAATGCAGAGGCTTTTTTGGGGTTTAGAAGTGCTGAAGCAGTTATTTTGAATAAAGACTTTGAAAAGGCAGGCGTGCATGTAACAATTTGCACTGACGATGGAACTATGGGAAGACACTGCCTTGTGACTGAGCCGTTTATCGAATATTTAAATAGCAATTCTTGCTCGGTCGTCTTTTCATGCGGGCCGAAACCAATGCTGAAAGCGGTTTCAAAAATCTGCGAGGAGAGAAATATCCCTTGCTTTGTTTCGATGGAAGAGCGTATGGCCTGCGGAGTTGGTGCCTGTCTTTCATGTGCATGCAAGGTCAAATATGGAGGCACTGAAAAATACTTTCATGTTTGTAAGAACGGCCCCGTTTTTAATTCAAAAATGGTAGTTTGGTAATGTTTAAATAAAAATATTAATTGAATTGGGAGGATATTTATATTGCAACCCGATTTATCAGTAAAAATTGCCGGCGTTACGCTCAAAAATCCGGTTATTGCAGCGTCTGGGACATTCGGATTCGGCCGTGAATATTCAAAGCTATTTGATTTAAAGGAACTTGGCGGTATTTCGCTTAAAGGAATGACGCTTGAAGAAAGGAACGGCAATCCGCCTCCTCGCGTCGCAGAAACACCGTCGGGTATGCTTAATTGTGTCGGCCTGCAAAACCCCGGTATAGATTATTTTCTTGAATATGAACTGCCATTCTTGAGAAAACAAGACACAACAATTATTTGCAATATAGCAGGAAATACTGTTAGTGAATACTGCGAAATGGCGCAGCGCCTTTCTGAAACAGATATCGACATGATTGAACTCAATATATCTTGCCCGAATGTAAAAAAAGGCGGGGCAGCGTTTGGAACCGATTGTGAAAGTGCAGCTCATATTACCCGCGAAGTGAGAAAATATTGCAAAAAGCCCCTTATTGTAAAACTTTCTCCTGCGGTAGCTGATATTGCCGCAATAGCGCAGGCTGTTGAAGCAGAAGGGGCAGACGCGGTTTCGCTTATAAACACATTGCTTGGCATGCGTATTGATATAAAAACTCGAAAACCTATTCTTTCAAACAACGTTGGCGGCTTGTCCGGACCCGCGATTTTCCCGGTAGCTTTGAGAATGGTGTGGCAGACTGCCCGCCGCGTGAATATACCTGTCATAGGTATTGGAGGCATATCTAAGTGGCAGGACGCGATTGAAATGTTCCTTGCGGGGGCATGCGCCGTTCAGGTGGGTACTGCAACCTTTACTGATCCATTTGCAATGATTAAAATCCGCGATGGAATAAAGAACTATTTCGAAGAAAATGGTATTGGCAGCGTTTCTGAAATATGCGGCAAGGTACAGCCTTATGAAACAGGCATATTATACTAATTCTATTGCGCCTAAAAAGGCAGGAGGTGCTCTTATATGACAAAATTATATTTAGTCCGCCATGCCGAGGCGCAGGGGAACATAGACCGATACTTTCACGGCGTGACTGATGCCGATATAAGTAAGAACGGGGCATGTCAGCTTGAACGATTAAAAGAAAGGTTTAAAGATATTGAGATTGACGCCGTATACTCAAGCCCGCTTAAAAGGGCATTAAAAACTGCACAGGCAGCCAACTTTTATCATGGGCTGCCGATTAAGACCGATGAGGGATTGATAGAAATAAACGGCGGGCATTGGGAATGTAAGAGATGGGAGGATATACCTAAGCTATATCCAGAAGAAAACGAAGCGTGGGAAAAAAGGCCCTGGCTGTTCGAACCGGTCGGCGGAGAGTCAATGCGCCACGTTTATGACCGCATTTGGAACACTATACTAAACATAATTAAAGAAAACATGGGCAAAAGAATCCTCGTAGCGTCTCACGGATGTGCAATCCGCAACTTTGCATGCCGTGCAAGCGGTTTACCGATTGAAAGACTAAACGAGATGGATTGGTTTGAAAATACATCAATAAGCACATTTGAATTCGATGACTCGTTAAATGTAAAAGTAATCAGCCTTAATGACGCGTCACATCTTGACGAAGAAACATCAACACTTCCAAAACAAAAGTGGTGGCAGGAATTAAAGAAGAAAGGTGTATAATTTAATGCGTATTATGGGGGTAGATTTTGGCGACGCGAGAACTGGTATCGCTGTTTCCGATGAGGCCGGATTTCTTGCATCGCCGGTTTGTGTAATAAAAGAGACCTCATTTAATGAAACCATAAAAAAGGCAGCAAAGTTAGCTGCTGAATATTCTGTCGGGCAGATTGTTGTAGGTTATCCGAAAAATATGAATGGCACTATCGGTGAACGGGCGGAAAAATCCAAGCGGTTTGCGAAGCGTCTTGAGGCTGCAACAGGCGTACCTGTCAAGCTGTGGGATGAGAGGTGCACGACAATGTCGGCCGCAGTTTATATGAATGCAACAGATACCCGCGGCAAAAAACGAAAGAATAACATTGACGCAGCCGCCGCAGCTATTATCCTTCAGGATTATCTTGATTATCTAAGAAATACCAATGTGTAAATTAACATAAATAGGGTTATCTTGAAGGTTCTTTATTTTTGTGCTCTTTTCGATTTGTTGTTTTATATTTTTCTTTGTGCGGAAAAAACAGTTCAAAAACGCCTAAGATCAGGAGCATAAAACCGAAAATTTTTCGAATTACACGAGCACCCAGGTATCCAGCGGCAAAACACCCCGCGGCAGCACCCAAAAGACCGAAAATTATGGCTGGTAGAGCAACTTTCCACTCGACCAGTCTTTTTTTAGTGTGCATTATAAGCGAAAAAACGCCTACAGGTATAAAGAATAACAGGTTTATTCCCTGAGCTTTAAGCTGTCCGACGTTCATAAAAACGGTCAAAAACATGACCAGTACACCGCCGCCGCCAAGACCCAGTGAACCGATAAACCCTGCTGAAAAGCCTATGAGCGAATCGATAAGGATCTGCATAATATTAACCCATAAGTAGCCGCCATGCAGAATAAAGCATAAAAGCTCCAAAAATGCGGCGAAGAATGTTTCCAGGGATATGCGGTAAGACTTTTGCGCCGATAAACGCCCCGATTAAACCAGCTGGCAGATAAGGCAAAACGTCGTAATAGCTGAGGTTGTTTCCGGCAAGATATAATATTGCGCTAAGGATACACAAGGGTACTATAACGGCTATCGATGTAGCATGTGATTTATTAGGTTCAATACCGCTTTTTTCAAGCATTGGCACAACAACCATACCGCCGCCGGCGCCCAGCAGCCCATTTAATATACCTGCAATGAAACCGGGCAGAGAACCTTTCAAATTCTTAATCTTAAATTTCATTTCAAGACAGCCTCCTGACTATTTTATGGTTGCCGTATGGATGTATATTATTCAAATACCAAAGGTCTGTCGTCAAAATCCCAGTGAATTAAAAAGAAAATAAAATAGCCGGCAGTTATAACTGCCGGCTATATAAAACTAATGAAAGGTTTCCCCGCCGGGTCGTGTTGCGGCGCATAATAACCTGCCTTAATTGCAGGTGGGTATCGTCCCCTTGGCTTCACGCTCCCTTCGTCCAACAACAGTCGAAGCTGTGTTGGGAGGTCTGCAATCCACCAAGGGAGAAAGATTCCCTTATCAGATGCTTGTAGGGTTATATTTGCCGTTGAATCACGAGCCAAGCAGGGCAAAATCAAATGAATTAACTTTATCTGCTATTATTATATACAATTTCAACAAAAAACGCAATCAAGAACTTGAAAATTCTATATATTGGACAAAACAGTAAGAATAACAACGCTAAAAAATGTTCTGTTACTATTATTCTACGTCGTTTGTCTCATCTTGGTCATCAATTATTTCATATTCGTTTTCAAGCATTTTTTCAAACTTCTTTGAAACTGTATAAAATTCATCGTCGTCATCGACAGTTACGAGAATATCTTCGCCTTTATCGTCAGATTCAATTTTTAGAATTACTAAATTGCCGTCGCTTTCAACTAACTCTTCCGGTTTTTGAAATGCAGGAATCAAAGCAACATAAGTTGAACCTTCGTATTCCAATGATGCGAGGTGTTCAAACTCTTTTTCTTCGCCGTTTTCGTCCAGTAGGGTAATCAGAGTACCATCAGGTTCACGCCCCATATAAGTCCCTCCTTAAGAGAGCGTCATAATATTCCGTAACTGACATGTTATCCATATTGAACATTCAACGTGTTATAATTTTAAATCCTGTTCTATTATAAGTCAATAACAAATTTTTTAGGAGGAAAAGAATTTTACAATATTGATTAATTATGGTATAATAATAATCGAAAAATTAAACTATAAAAGGTTAAATATATAAATTTGTAAAAGAGGGAATAATAATGAAGTGGACTGAAGATTTATCAGTAGGAGTTGAGCTTATTGACACAGAACACAAATCGTTGATAAATGCCGTCAACGAGCTTTTCGACGCTTGCAGCAAGGGCATGGGACGCAAAAAGATAGCAGAGACACTTGAATTCATGAGGAACTATATAAATACACATTTCTCCGATGAAGAAAAACTTCAAAGAGAATGTGGGTATCCAGATTATCAAAACCACCGCACATATCATGCTAACTTTGTTGAAAAGGTTAATGAGTACAGCAAGCGGTTGAGCGACGAAGGACCAAATATAGCATTAGTCGCCGACTTTAACAATTTTGTAACTGACTGGCTTATTAATCATATATCCCGTGAAGACAAAAAGATTGGTCTTTACATAATGCAAAAAAATAGTAATGTATAAGGATGTTGTAATGACATACGACAGTGCTGTAAAGTATATAGAAGCAACATTAAGGTTTGGCTCAAAACCGGGGCTTAGCCGTATACGAAATCTCCTTGAGTCAATTGGTAACCCTCAGGATGATCTTCGGTATATCCATGTTGCAGGAACTAACGGAAAAGGCTCGGTTTCAAAAGCTGTTTCTTCTGTGCTGACAAAGTCCGGCTTTAAAACCGGACTTTTCATATCTCCCTATGTAACAGAATTTTGTGAACGGATTCAGATAAACGGAAAATACATTTCACATTCTGACCTTGCAGAAGAAGTTGAATATCTGAAATGCTTTATTGAAAAGTCGGACGATCAGCTTACAGAATTTGAAATAATTACGGCACTTGCTTTCGATTATTTTAAGAAGCAAAACTGTGATATAGTTGTCCTTGAGGTCGGTTTAGGTGGGCGGTTTGACGCAACTAATATTATAAAAAAGCCTCTTGTATCAGTTATTACATTGATTTCGTACGACCACATGAAAATATTAGGTGATACCCTCCATAAAATCGCCTATGAAAAATGCGGAATAATAAAGGACGGAGGCATTACTGTTTCAGCTCCAAACCAAAAGCCAGAAGTCCTGGAAACGATTATGTCATCTTGCGCGGAACGCAGCAATACGCTTATTCTGCCAAACCTTTCATCGGTAAAAATAATCAAAGAGAGAATTGACGGTACCGACATAAATTACGGAGGTACCAATATCCACATTCCGCTCCCCGGAAGACACCAGATTGCAAATTTCATAACTGCGTATGAAACACTAAAGGCTCTGTCAAGACAAGGCATTGATATTCCTAACGATAAAATAGCGGAAGGTATGGCTTCGGTTAGGTTTCCTGCAAGGCTGGAGATACTTAGCCGCTCTCCGCTGGTTATACTCGACGGAGCACATAATGTGAACGGTGCTGAAGCTCTTGCTGACTATATAAACCGTTATCTTAGAGAAAAACCGGTTATTATTATCGGCATGCTCCGGGATAAAGAGTATGAAAAAGCAGCGGCAATATTAGCGCCGTTGGCAAAGTCCGTTATAACTGTTAAACCTGATAACCCAAGAGCGCTTGACCATAATCAGCTTGCAGATATCGTAAAGAAATATTGCCATGATACCATTGCATGTGATGATCACATGCTGGCTTTCAAAAAGGCATTGGAGTTGTCAAACGGTTCTCCTGTGATTATCTGTGGGTCGCTTTATCTTGCCTCCACTATGAGAAACATAGTATTACAGCATATAGATAAAGATTTAAAATGATTATTTAATAAAATATTTTGGGTTCGACAATTTTTGCGTGTAATATATTGGCAAATCCTCTATCCTTATAAGGGTAGAGGATTTATTTTTTGCCTCTTGATTAACTAATACAGCAGTTCTCAAGTTGATTATTGCTGCAGTATACCTGAACTGCAATAATATTACAAAGTGAGAAGTGATATAATTTGGAAATCAAAAATACTCAGAACAATTCAATGTCTGTAAGAATTGAAAATGATGACGGGAAAGTAATAGCATATCTGGAGGGAGAACTTGATCACCACTCGGCAAAATCAATCAGAGAAAAAATTGATGAGAATATCGAAAGAATGAGCCCTAAATTGCTGATATTAGATTTTAAGAATGTAACATTTATGGACAGCTCCGGTATCGGTCTTGTAATGGGACGATACAGAATGATGCAATTGCTGAAAGGAAAACTTGTTGTCAGAAACGCATCAATGCATATCAAAAAGGTGATGAGGCTCGCTGGATTAGACAGGCTTGCTGATTTTGAATAATTTATTTCAACTACAAAGTAAAGTATCCATATCATCACATATTTGAAATAGACGTTTATATTTTTAAAGCGGGGGACTGAAACAATATGAAGCCACTAAATACAATGAAAGTGAGTTTTTTAAGCCGGTCGGCAAATGAAAGTTTTGCAAGAGTTGCCGTCGCGGCGTTTATTGCGCAACTTGACCCCACGTTAGATGAATTAGCCGACATAAAGACAGCAGTATCCGAGGCCGTTACAAACTGCATTGTGCACGCATATAAAGATAGCATTGGCGAGATTTACATAACGGTGAAAATCTATGAAAACAACAAAGTAACAATATCAGTAAAAGACAAAGGCTGTGGTATCGAAGATATCAAGAAAGCTATGGAGCCTATGTATACATCCAGCGAAGGAGGAGAGAGAGCCGGTCTTGGTTTCACCGTTATGCAGAGCTTTACCGACCGACTAAGAGTTAAGTCTCGGCCCGGTTTCGGCACTACGGTCATAATGGAAAAAAAGCTCGGCAAAAAATCGGTGGCGCGGGGGACTTAAAATGCCTATTACTGAAAGTTTTCCAAAGACCCAGAAAGGCGGCACTTCAAAAGAATATTATGAGTTATTAAAAAGAGCGACCAATGGTGATTCTGCGGCACAAACGGCTGTAATAGAACGCAATTTGGGTCTTGTTCACGCGGCTGCCCGCCGCTTTGCAGGACGGGGCATCGAATATGACGACCTATATCAGGCCGGATGTATGGGGCTTGTTAAAGCTGTTCTTGGTTTTGATTTAAGCCGAGGCGTTCAGTTTTCAACATATGCTGTTCCCGTCATAATGGGTGAAATGAGGCGATTGTTCAGAGACGATGGACCAATCAAGGTCAGCAGGACACTAAAAGAACAATCCCTTAAGGCAGTTAGGACCCGTGAAAAGCTGTCTTTGAAGCTTGGCAGAGAGCCAACTATCGGAGAAATCTCGTCTGAATTGGGGATGGATCCGGCAGAAACTGCACAAGCGCTGGAAGCCTGTGCAGCTCCAGTTTCTTTGACAGTTGACGAAGACGGCGAAGATATTCAAGCGGATATACCAGTGGAATCTGGAGAAGACGCGCTTGTTGATAGGCTGATGCTAAAAGATGCATTAGGGCATCTTGATGTAAAAGACAGGCAACTTATTATTCTAAGATATTTTCAAAATAAGACTCAGTCGCAAACTGCAGAAATCCTGCATATGACACAAGTCCAAGTGTCAAGGCGTGAGAAAAAAATATTGAAAGCACTTAAAATAAAACTTAGTGAGTAGGCGGGTGAACATCCAATGTGATGTTACACCCGTTTTTATTTGGCATATGGATAGGAATTACAACACATTGATTTTAATGCTGATTCGTAATAAAATAATAGAGTCGTCAGGATTAAAAGTAAGATAGATTAAGCGCTGAATTTATAAGTAAAATGGCATGAGCTGCAAATATAATATTCAGCGCTGTCTTATGCAGATTCTGGCATAATAAAATTCGGGTGGATGATTTAATGCCGGAGAATATAAATACAGAGTTCATTAAATTGCGTAAAGAAATTATGGAAGCGGATTTTTCAAGATTGAATGATATGCAGCGCCAAGCTGTATTTCATACGAAAGGTCCGCTGTTGATTTTGGCAGGTGCAGGCAGCGGAAAAACAACTGTGCTTGTTAATAGAATTGCTTGTATTTTAAAATATGGCAACGCTTATGAAAGCGAAAAAATAGAATATGACGTCAATAACGAAACGCTTGATTATCTGCGAGACTGCCTTAAAAATAAACGCTTTTCCGAAGAACGCCTGAGCCGTCTGCTTTCCGTCGGGAAAGTACCCGCATGGAGTGTAATGGCTATTACCTTTACAAATAAAGCAGCAAACGAGCTCAAAGAAAGATTATCCTCAATGCTGGGGGATGATGCCCGGGATATATGGGCATGCACATTCCATTCTGCCTGCTCACGGATACTTCGCCGCGACATAGACAAACTTGATATGGGCTATACAGGCTCGTTCACAATTTATGATACTGATGATTCAGTCAAGTTGATCCGTCAATTTGTAAAAGACGTGAAAGATGAGAAAAGTTTTGCCTCAAAGGTTGTCCTACCGACAATCAGCCGTGCAAAAGAGAAGTGCCTTGACCCAAAAGAATTTGCGAGTATCTCTTCAAACGATTCCCGCATGGATATGATAGCAAAGATATATGAAAAATATCAGCAGGCGTTAAGGCGCGCAAACGCTCTTGATTTCGATGATATGATAATGCTGACAGTTAAGCTCTTTGAAAAAAGACCGGATGTACTTGAATATTATCAGCACAGATTCAAGTACATACTTGTCGACGAATATCAGGACACAAATCATGCCCAATACAGGCTTGTCAGCCTGCTTGCCGACAAACACCGCAATATCTGCGTTGTCGGTGACGATGACCAGAGTATCTATCGTTTTCGTGGTGCGACGATCGAGAATATCCTGAGTTTTGAAAAACAGTACCCGGATGCGAAAGTTATAAAACTAGAGCAAAACTATCGTTCGACCTCAACAATATTGAATGCTGCAAATGAAGTAATCGCAAACAATAAGGGCAGAAAAGGCAAGACTTTATGGACCAAGAACGGGACAGGAGAAAAAATAGATATTAACGAATTCGAGGATGAATCCTCTGAATCGCAATATATATCAAATTCCATACTCGAAAACGTGAAAAACGGCGCCAAATTTTCCGACCATGCTATTCTTTACCGCATGAACGCACAGTCTGGTGCGATTGAGAAGGCCCTTGTAAGCCGCGGTATTCCGTACCGAATCATAGGCGGTTTCAGGTTTTATGAGCGCATGGAGATAAAAGATATTCTCGCGTATCTTTGCGTTATAAATAACAAAGATGACGACCTGCATTTTGAGCGCATAGTAAATGTGCCAAAGCGCGGCATAGGCAACGCAACACTTGAGGCTGCGCATGAAATTTCTGATAGATACGGTATCAGTCTTTATGAGGTATTTAAACGCTGCGATGAGTTTGAATGTTTCTCGAGAAAAGCGGTAAAAATAAAAAGCCTTATTAACTTTTTTGAGGAAATGCGCTCAGCTTCAAAAGTGATTGCACCTCATGAGTTGATAACGGAGGTAATTGAAAAGAGCGGATATCTGGCTGAACTGGAATCCGATAAAAGCAGCGATTCTGAGGAACGAATACAGAACCTCAATACGCTGATATCAAACGCTGCCGATTATGAAAAGAATCAGGATGAGCCAACACTTTCAGGATTTCTGGAAGAAACATCATTAATGACCGACCTTGATAATTACGACGAGAATGCAGATACAGTCGTACTAATGACAGTACATTCGGCCAAGGGACTGGAATTCCCGATAGTTTACATTGCAGGCATGGAAGACGGTATATTCCCAAATCAGGCGGCACTTTCTTTCCCGGAAGAAATGGAGGAGGAAAGGCGGCTTGCATATGTTGCCATAACCAGGGCAAAAGAAAAACTGAACTTTTCGTATGCAAGAAGTCGTATGATTTTTGGGAAAACCGTTTATCACCGCCGTTCAAGGTTTATTGACGAGATACCAGAGATTTATGTTAATGAGCATACAAGCAGCCGTGAGCAGATTTTTAACGCTTTTAAACCTGCCAAAGGACAATTTGGAAAGCAAACAATTCAGACAGGCGGTTTAGGAATAGGGCAAAAAGCTGCTCACACTGAGGAAAAGTATCAAGCAGGAGATATCGTTGTGCATGATACCTTTGGAAAGGGAATTGTTCTCTCAGCCAAAGCGATGGGCAACGATATGCTGCTTGAAATTGCTTTTGAACGGTTCGGCACTAAAAAGATTATGGCGAACTTCGCAAAACTTAAGAGAGCGTAAAAAATTATGCCGGCTGCCTTGTGAGTTTAAGCAAGGCATCCGGTTTTTAATTTTTATTTTCAAAAACTATGAACGCTGCGAATGTCCACTTCATAATATTTACTAACCGGCTTAAAAAATAATTTTAAAGAAAAACAAGCGTATGCACAATAAAAAATATCCCTCATAATATATTAGTGTGAATTCCATACTGAAAGGTCAATCTAAATAGGCTGTGCCCGGGTTTACCTTTATCACTACTTTAGGAGGATATTTATGGTGGACAAAAATGTTTCTGCAGCGAACGCGAGCGGCCATCAGACCTTCAAAGAAGCCGTATGCATAGATGTTGCGAGGGTATATGATTCTTGCAGCGAACAGTAATGATCATGTTGTATGTAAATGGGCAGGTTAAGCCAGCACATCGCGCAGTTCAACTTCTATTATGTAATCGTTCGGACCTGCGTTTTTGGCTTTATAATAAAATGCTTTTTTAATTACACATTTAAGGAGCTTATTCTTTTCCTCTGGAGTCCCGTTCCAGTATTCCTGAAGCAAATGTGTAATTTTTATATTTGATAAGTCATTTTGATTGATTTTTCTTTTTTGCTTTTCTTCAAGGGTTTTGATCTCTGCTGAGAGCTTATTGAGTTGTTCAGTTAAAATATTATTTCGCTCATCAAAAATTTCAGTTGTATAAATACCCTGTTCGAGCAGGTCATATAACCGATTGCGCTGTTTTTGGAGTTTTTTCTCTCTCGCTTTAAGGTTTTCGAGAATATTAATATCATTTATACGGTGGCAGTCTGTCGAGCAGTTTTCGTCTTGCAGCGACAAAGTATTAAGCTGTTCAATTAGTACGCCGATAAGCGTATGCTCAATATTTTCAAGGCGTGAAGATTTCATGCATCCGGTAGTTGGGCAAAGTAAGTATTCGGCTTTGTTTTTGCCAAAGGCTCGTCTTGTCATAGCGCGGCCGCACCGTCGGCAAAAGAGCAGCCCAGAAAAAGGGTTCATTATTACGCCGCCGACTCGGTAAGGCGGATGCCTTTTCCCTTGAAGCAAAGCATTTGCCGTTTCAAAGGTTTCATCGTCTATAATGGGTTGATGTAGCCCGTCAATTACGAGCCAGTTTTCTTTCGGATTGTCTACAATTCGTTTTCTCCCGTTGAAACTCTTAGTTGTTATATGTTTTTTCTGCCCCCACACTATTTTCCCAATGTAAACTGGGTTTGTCAGTATCTTTCTTACGCTGCTGCGGCTGAACATATCCGAGCGGCGCGGCCTGACACCGAGCATGTTAAGCCTGTTGCATATTTCCTGGCACCCGTAACCCTCGTTGTAAAGGCTGAAAATCATCTGAACATATTTTGATTCCTCCGGGTCAGGGACAAGCGTCGGAACTTTATTTTTATAACCTCTTTTGTACCCAAAAGGAATATTCGAAACATACCCGCCTTTTTCAATTGTAAGATGAAGCCCGCGGCTTAAACGTTTCTTAATCATTTTAAGTTCCTGACGAGCCATAAAAGTTTTAAATTCACTTTGCGTTTCATCAAGCTCATTATTAAGGTCATAGATTTTCTCGGGCGTTATAATTGCCGTTGAGGAATTTTTAAATGTTTCAAGAATAAGCCCCTGTTCCTTCATATTTCCGCGTCCGAGCCTGTCAATATCCATACATAAAACGCCGGTGTATTCTTGATTTTCTATATCATTTAGTAATTGTAACATTTGCGGCCTTGAAAAAAGACTGTCACCGCTGACAACTTCTTCGTAAATTTTGACCACGTTAATCTTATGTTTGGCGGCATAGCGGCTCAGCTGGGCTCTATGTTTTGCCAAGACAACTTCCGTCTCTTCACCTTCCTCCGCCCGTGATTTTCTAAGGTACATCGCGACGCGTTCAAAAAATCTACTGTCCATCGGCTTCACCTCGATTGTTTATGACTCTATAAAAAACTATGTAAAAGCTATTTAAAATAGATTTAACTTGTCAAAATGGACTTGTTCCGCCTCATAAGTTCTATAGAGGTGGTTTCGATGAATGATTATCCTTTGGATATTTCCGAGGAAGAAAATGCGGGGTTGAAACACCCTTTTCTGAAAGCTGCACTTTATGATTCTGTTAAAGAATTTCAAGACGGCCCGAAGATACTGATACGAAAATCGGACGAGAGGCTGACAAAAAAGCAAATAAGGACAATGATAGATATAAACAGGCAAATTGCGGCTCGGACCAATTTCAATAAGCCACAAAGCAAATAAGCTATATTAAAAAGCTTGCCATATAGTCGGCAAGCTTTTGCAATTAATGTGCAAGAAATAAAGTATACTTTTTTATTTACGATTTGTGTCCTGAGGGCGAACCCGTTGAAATCCGTTATCAACTTCACCCTTGGGTTCAGGTATATTAAGCATGTCCGAATATGATTCAGCCTCATATTCGTTTTTTGGCGGTGTTGGTATTGACCCAGTATAGTCATGTGCAGAAATTACTTGTTCCACATCATAGAACTTATCATCATCATACGGCGGATAGCCGCGTCTATTTTCCTTTTTTTCTTTTTTTATGTTCATAATATCATCCTTCCTGATTTTATTTTAACCATAAAGATAAAATAAAATCAGTGAAAAAATGGGTATTGTATTGTAGTCGGATATATAACGTGCACATTACTGTGATAAGGACTGTCTTGAAGATTTGAGGGTATATTTTAACGACGAAAATCAAACAATTGTAAATAACGCATTTGCAGTAAAAAGCCGCTCCGCTGAATTAGCAAATGTTTACGTAGATGTTGAGCCGGTACAGTTTAACCGGGGATTTTATTCCGTAGACATGACATTCTGCTTTGATGTTTCTGTTGAGGTATTTGACAGACCATGCGGCAGAACAGGCAGAAAGCCATGCATTGTTTCAGGTATAGCTGTTTTTAACAAACGAGTAATTCTGTTTGGCAGTGAAGGAAATGTAAAGGTATTTACATCAGACCATGAAAATGTAAACAACGAAAGCTGTCATTACAATGACTTGCCGAAAGCGGTTGTTGAGGCCGTAGATCCGGTATTCCTTGCAGCAAGGCTTGTTGACGCCGATACTCCGGCAGAAGGCGCACAGATTCCAGAAATGTTCTCAGAAAAGCTTGAAGGAAGCTTCGGTTGTGTTGTTCCACTCAAACTCGTACTTGTGACTTTGGGACTGTTCTCTATAGTTAAGCTTGAGCGCAATGTCCAGATGCTCATTCCTGCTTACGACTTCTGCATTCCGGATAAAGAGTGTGTCACTTCAAGCAGTGATCCATGCGATCTGTTCAAAAACATCAAATTCCCAATTGATGAATTCTTCCCGCCTCGCTTCAATGAGCATGGTACTGGCAGTCAAGGATGCGGATGCGGAGATTCAGACCGTGAACACTGATAACACTAATAAATACATAAGAGTTAACGTAAAGTACATTAAATATAAACCGGCTGTGTTAATACAGCCGGTTTTTTATTGGTTATTTTCATTATTTTACCTGAAAGTGGGTACATTGAATTTTTTGTTATAAAATATTGAATGATTTGAAATTTCAAAAAAAACGTTGGTATACTATTTACGAACACGATATAATAAATTAGAATATTATAGGAGAATTGATAAGTTGAGGTGACGTAGAAAGTGGTCGTGAAAAGCCGCAAAAAAGACAACATAAAGCGACTTAAGATCATCGGCGGCGTAATCATCACAGCAGTAGCTTTCTACTTCTTTATGGCAGCTTTGAGCGGCTTAAATCCCTCCGACCTCTCTACAGAAAGAATCAACTGGTGGCTTGTATGCGCTTCCGCGATTATTTTCGGATTTGCAACATTTGTTAGGGCGCTTGTTTATCCGTATGGAATAGATAAGGATATGTCAATAATAGATGCATGGCAGATAGTTGCAGTTGGAAATGCAGCAAATATGGTGCTGCCGTTTCGGGCAGGTGAGGGCATAAGACTTGCTGTTTTCCCTAAAAGATACAGCGCTGCAAAAAGGGCAAAACTTGCGTTTATTCCCGGTATGGCTGATATTGGCGTGATATTGCTTCTCAGTGTTCTTGCTGTATATATTGCTGATTTTAAAAATCCGACATTTGTCAGTACCCTTAAAATAGCCGTTTACGGTTTTTTAACCTTATGTGCTCTTTTATTTATCATTTTCCTGGCGATTCCAAAAACACGCGTGGAAGTAATTTCATACTTCAATAAAGACACTTTAAATATGTTAAAATGGGTTTTTCTTTCGTGGATAATTATGCTCTTATCCATTTGGGTCGGGTTTATCGCGATTGGGTATGGCCCCTTACATTCTATTCAACTGTCGTTCGGAGCCTTTGCAGGGATGAATATTGCCTGCCTCATTCCTTCTTCTCCTGGAAATCTTGGAGTTTTTGAATGGTCTGTAATAGTGGGGCTTGCCGAACTTGGAATAGCTACCATACCGGCTAAGGCGGCTGGCCTTGTGCTTCACATAATTCAATATGTCGGAATTGTCCCGCTGGGTATAATACTTTATATACGCTTCTTTATTCATAGAAATAGAACCGAATCACTCTTATTTTCGCGCAATTCCTCGTGGCGGGCCTTCGGCTACAAAAAATAGGATGTTAAGTTGGTGGCTCAATGGAAAAATGCAATATTCTTGGCATACAATATGACAATACCACAGTAGCTAAGGCTGCAAAAGATATATATGAATTTGCGTGTAGTAATGCAAGGGGGTATGTTGTAACTCCGAATGCAGAAATTGCCGAAACTTGTTTTAAAAACAAAGAATTAAAGACGGCTGTCGAAAATGCAGATTTTATATTGCCTGACGGTGCAGGCGTCATAATGGCTTCAAAAATATTGGGTAGACCGTTAAAATGCCGAGTAACTGGCGTTGATACAGCTAAAGAGCTGCTTTTGATCATGTCGAAAACAAGAAAACGTCTTTATTTATTAGGTGCAAAGCCTGGCGTGAGTGAAAGGGCAGCGGAAAATATATCGGCAATGTATCCTGGAATTGTAATTGCAGGAACTCACCACGGTTATTTTAAAGATGATGAGGAAGTAATCAGCTTAATAAATAACGCAGATCCCGACATTGTTTTTGTGGCGCTTGGTTACCCACGTCAGGAGATTTTTATGTATAATAATTATAAAAGGGTAAACGCCGTGATGATGGGGATCGGAGGCGGCGTTGATATTTTTGCCGGTGAAGCGAAACGTGCGCCTGATTTTTTTATAAACCATAATCTCGAATGGTTTTACAGACTCTTAAAACAGCCAACAAGAATCGGCCGTATGATGAAATTGCCTGCCTACATAATAAGGGCCGTATTCTGGAAAATTACATCTCGAAAAGAATGAATAAACGTCGAAAATACTAATTGGAAGGAAGAATTGATTAATGAAAGTCGAACTTTTAGGATATACACCGGATCCTGAGAAACTTATTGCTGCCGGTGCAAAATTCTGCTACTCAAGAAGCAGCGTTGACGATATTATGGATGGTCTCGACGCAGAAAAAACCGCTTCATATGTTGAAATGCTATCCAATCTTGGTCATATGAGCGTTATGGAACACGCTTCATTTACTTTTGGCATTGAAGGCGTTTCAAGGTCGCTTCTGGCTCAGATAACAAGACACCGTATTGCGTCTTTCAGCGTACAAAGCCAGCGCTATGTGCGTGAAAATATGTTTGAATATGTTATTCCGCCGCAGATTGCTGATGACGAAGAGGCGAAAAGGGAATACATTGCTGCCATGGAAGAGGACCAGCGCCATTATGAAAAAATAACTGCGATACTTAAAGAAAAGAACTTGAAACGGTTTTTAAGTGAAGGCATGTCCGAAAAGGCAGCAAATTCTGCTGCTGAGAAAGCAGCAATAGAGGATGCGCGCTTTGTGCTTCCCAATGCCTGCACTACTAAAATTATGATGACGATGAATTGCCGCAGCCTGATGAACTTCTTTGCATTGCGCTGCTGTAACCGTGCTCAGTGGGAGATAAGGAATCTTGCCCAGGAAATGTTCAAACTCGTCTATGCCGTTGCGCCGCATGTGTTTGAAAATGCTGGTCCTGCCTGCGTATGCGGAAGCTGTCGCGAGGGAAAGATGTCGTGCGGCAAGGCGGAGGAAGTACGGAAGAAGTTTGAAATGCTAAAAAAAGGCGCAAATATTCCAAAGTCGAGGTAAAATCATGGGCAAACTTTATTGCTTGTTGGGGAAAAGCGGTTCCGGCAAAGATACTATTTTTAAATTATTAATGAATGATAAAAGTCTCCGGCTTTCTCCGGTAATAACATATACTACAAGACCGCGGCGTGAACATGAAACAGACGGTGTCGAATATAACTTTATTACACCTGAAGAACTTATGAGGTTAAAAGCCGAGGGTAAAATAATAGAAATGCGCAAATATAACACTGTAAAAGGTGTGTGGTATTACTGCACAGTTGACGACGGAAAAGTCAATTTGGAAAACGGAGATTACCTCACCATTGAAACTTTAGAGGGCTATAATGCCCTAAAAAAATATTATGGCAACTCCGTTGTTCCGCTCTATTTAGAGGTTGAAGACAGCGAACGGCTCATTCGTTCAATAATGAGGGAAAGGGAGCAGCGTTCGCCTGATTATAATGAGCTGTGCAGACGATTCCTTGCAGACAGTGAGGATTTTAGTGAAAAGAAGCTTATTGAATCTGGCATCATTTACAGATTTCAAAACATTGATGCTGAAAAATGTGCCAATGATATAAAAAAATTCATTTTACAAAAAGGTAATGAGAGGTCAGTATGTTAAAATTCAGAGAATTGCAAATTGAGGACAAGCAGTTAGCCGACAAAATACTTTATCCGCTGAACTATCGCCTTTGCGAATTTTGTTTCGGTGATCTTTTTCTTTGGAGAAAGATATATAATACCGAGATAGCATTTGAAAACGACTTTATGTTTATAAGATATTTAAGCGATGATAAGAGATATTACCTTTTTCCCGCGGGGAGTGGTGACATCAAAAGTGCGCTTAGAAAAATATATAGACAAGCATTAGAAGAAGGCGATGAGTTTAGGCTCGCATGTATAACCCCGGAGATGAAAGAGGAAATTGAAGAATATTTTCCGGGAGTATTTGAATACACGCCTGTACGTAGTTCTTTTGATTATATCTACAATGCTTCAGATTTAATTACCTTAGCAGGCCGTAAATTTCACTCTAAACGCAACCATATTTCCCGTTTTGAGAAATTGGGTAATTGGAAATACGAAGATATAACAAAAGACAATATATCTTTGTGTGAAGAAATGAGCGACGAATGGTGCAAAATTAACGGCTGCAAGAATAATGTCGGTTTATTTAACGAGAGTTGTGCTGTCAAACAAGCTTTCAAACACTTTTTTGATCTTGGTTTGTCCGGTGGCGTCCTTTACCTTGAAGGACGGGTAGTGGCGTTTTCAATGGGACAGAAACTTTGCAATGATACGTATATTGTCCATATTGAAAAAGCTTTCAGTGACGTTGAAGGTGCCTATACCATGATTAATAGGGAATTTGCAGCTCATAACTGCCAAGATTTCGTTTATATTAACCGTGAAGATGACGCAGGTGACGAAGGGCTTCGCAAAGCAAAATTGTCGTACCACCCGGCAATACTGCTTGAAAAGAATTACGCGGTGTTAAAAGACGGAGCCACTCTATGATAAGACACGCATATCGTAATGAGCGCTCAGATATCTTCAATATATGGCGTGCTTGTTTTGGCGACAGCAAAGAATATATAGATTTTTTCCTTGACCACAGTTTTGATCCTGAAAAATGCCTTGTCTGGGACGATAATGGACATGCTGTCGCCATGCTGCACCTGCGGACAGCGGATTATACTTCAAAAAACAAAGAATTAAATGGGAAACCGGTCATGTATATTTATGCTGCGGCGACGTTGCTAGAGTATCAGCGGCGTGGCATTATGTCAAAGCTCATCGCTGCTGCGAATGACGAGGCCGCGGCACATGGCTGCATGTTTACATTTTTGCTGCCGGCAAGTGATAGCTTATACCAGTATTACGCAAAGCTCGGTTATATTGCAGCTTTTAGTATAAAACGAGCAATACTTAGCAGAAATGACTTAATGGGATTAAAGTCAGAGCAGATAATTCCCGATAATACCGGCAAAAGTCCTATTGAAAAGCGCCGAGAGCATTTTTTGCCCTCTATCCAATGGAGAGAGCAGGAACTTAATTATGCTTTAAGAGAATGGAACTTTGTTGGCGGCGAGATAATCAATTTCAGCGGCGGCTATGTCATGGCGCGTAAGAAAGAGGATGTAATAGAAGTCAAGGAAGCATGCGGCAGATTTGAAGATGTTACCGCTGCTTTGCTTGATAAATATGATAGTTTAAAATATAGTTTTTTGCTTGCTCCATATGCAGAATATCCGTTTCCGACAATAACGGCTAAATACGGCATGATAAAGCCCTTATCTATCCCTGAAAATTGCAACATTATTAAAGAAAAGCCTTATGTCAATCTTATGCTCGATTGATTTTAAGAGGCGCAGGGTTGTCCGACAGTTATGTCAGTTTTGACAATAAAATTTAATATATTAATTGAAATCAATTCAAATATACAAAGTTAGTTTGTATATTTGAATTTTTGTTGACTTTTATAATTTAGCATGCTAAAATACTAATATGTTAAACAATGAACTTAGGGGGATTTATTAGTGACGCGTTACGGCAAAATGGTACCAGAAGGCACTTGCGATTTACTTTTTAAGGAGTGTGAATCTCTGCGTGAAGTGCAAAATCGCATGACTGAGCTTTTTAAAACACGCGGATTTAATGAGGTCATAACTCCGTCATTTGAATTCTATGATGTATTTACGGGCAAGGCCAATGCCATACCGCAGGAAATGATGTATAAATTAATCGATAGCAAGGGCAGAATTATTGCGCTTAGGCCCGATAATACAATGCCTGTAATGAGAGTTGCCGCAACAAAGCTAAAAGGTTTCCAGCCCCCTCTAAGACTGTTTTATAACCAAAATGTTTTCAGAATAAACCCGTCATTGTCCGGCCGAAAGGATGAGATACCGCAATGCGGTATTGAACTTCTCGGGCTTCGAGGCATTAAAGCGGATCTTGAGGTGATTGCGACTGCGATAGACACGCTGAAATGTGTTACCGGCGAATTCAGGATTGAAATTGGACATATCGGATATTTTAAAGCAATAATTGATGGGCTTAAATGCTCCGATGAAGAAAAAGAACAGATCCGCTTATACATAGAATCGAAAAATTATGCGGCTCTGACGGATATACTCAAAGAAAATGACAACAAGTCAGGATATGCATTAAACGAGCTGCCGCGTCTTTTTGGCGGGGAGGAAGTTCTGGACAGGGCTATTGAAATCGCGCCTAATGAGGCTGCATTGGACACAATTAAGTACCTTCGCTCTATTTATGACGCGTTGTGCAAGATGGGATATAAGGACAAAGTATTGATTGACCTCGGTTTGGTACAGCAGATAGATTACTATACCGGAGTTATCTTCCGCGGCTATATTCAAAATTCAGGTGATTATGTCCTTTCTGGCGGAAGATACGACTGTCTTGCAGAATCTTTTGGAGCTGAAATGGCTGCTACTGGGTTTGGTGTTAATACAGAAGCAATTGCCCGCTGTGTTAATTTAAATCAGAAGAACAACAATCCAGATGTTATAATATATTATGACGCCAAGAATGCAAAGGCGGCTTTTGAGCATATGGAAACGCTGACTTCATCCGGCCTTATATGCGAAATGAGTGGTTTCGATTCAATTGAAGAAACACGAAACTATGCAAAAATCAGAGGTATATCGCGCATTGATATTGTTTCAGTTGAGAAAAATAGTGTTTCCATACAATCAGAATATTTGCAATAGGTTAAAGGAGGCGTTTTCATGAAGCCGCTGAGAATAGCGCTGACAAAAGGCCGGCTTGAAAAGGATACAGTCGAACTTTTCGAAAAAATAGGCTTTGATTGCTCAAAGATTAGAGATAAAGGGAGAAAGCTTATTCTGCCAATCCCGGGGACGGATATTGAAATAGTGCTTGCAAAAGCTGCAGATGTTATCACCTATGTCGAACACGGCGTTTGTGACGTTGGGGTTGTCGGCAAAGATACTATTATGGAAAACGGACATAGTTTCTATGAGGTTCTTGATCTTGGTTTTGGCAAATGCCGTTTTGCTTTGGCAGGTCCTGTTGGAAGACCCTTTTTTACAGGTTATAATATGAAATGTATAGCCACAAAATATCCAAAGGTCGCAAGGGAATATTTCAAGAAGCGCGGAATGGATGTCCAGATAATAAAAATAGAGGGTTCCGTTGAATTGGCTCCTTTGCTGGGGCTTTCTGACGCGATAGTCGATATAGTTGAAACAGGGACAACGCTTAAAGAGAACGGGCTTGAAATAATCGAAGAGATATGCCCGATATCCGCACGCATGATAATAAATATAGCCAGCATGAAGCTTAAAAAAGAAGAAATAGAAAGCCTGACGAAAAAGATTGAAGCGGTGAAGGAGGCAAATAAACAGTGAAATTCGTAATAGCTGACGGTCAAAGCGAATTAGAAGCTTTAAAGGCAATGCAAGCACGTTCAACAGAAATAGATGATAACGTCACGAAAACTGTTCAAAAGATTATTGCTGATGTGCGTTCCCGAGGAGATGAGGCCCTCAAGGAATATACTTTAAAATTTGATGGCGTCAATACCGATTGCTTTGAACTGACAAGCGAAGATATTGATAATGCATATAACTCGGTTTCCGGGGAAATTATATCTGCACTAAAGCGCGCCGCTGAAAATATAAGAGACTTTCACGAAAGGCAGCTTCAGCAGAGCTGGTTGACGACAAAAGAGAACGGTATAATGCTCGGTCAGCGCGTGCGGGGACTTAAAAGAGTTGGCATTTATGTTCCCGGGGGCAGGGCAGCGTATCCTTCATCTGTTCTTATGAACGCGATTCCTGCCAAGGTTGCGGGCGTTAAAGAGATTATCATGGTTACGCCTCCTTCAAAAGACGGAAAAGTCAATCCGAACATACTCGCCGCTGCCAAGGTAGCGGGAGTCGACAGAGTTTTTGCTGTCGGCGGCGCTCAGTCTGTTGCGGCTCTTGCCTATGGTACGCAGACTATACCGAAAGTTGATAAGATCGTTGGTCCAGGCAATATTTTTGTTGCCACAGCGAAAAAACTATGCTTCGGTGTTGTTGATATCGACATGATAGCCGGTCCGAGCGAAATTTTGGTTATTGCTGATGAAACGGCAGAACCAAAATTCCTTGCCGCAGATTTAATGTCTCAGGCAGAACACGACCCTATGGCGAGCGCTATCTTGCTGACAACTTCAAAGGAAATCGCCGAGAAAACCATAGAGGAAATTGAAAAGCAAAAGAAAGCGCTTTCAAAGCGCAGCATAATCGAAGAATCACTCGAGAATTTCGGTGTTGTGATAGTTTGCAAGACACTTGACGACTGCATCAATATTGCCAATGAAATTGCTCCGGAGCATCTTGAGCTAATGGTTGAAAACCCAATGGAGTATCTGGGACGTATTGATAACGCAGGCTCAGTGTTCCTCGGCAAATACGCGCCAGAACCGCTCGGCGATTATTTTGCTGGTCCGAATCACGTTCTGCCGACGAGCGGGACGGCAAGGTTCTTCTCACCGCTCTCAGTTGACGCATTTGTGAAAAAATCCAGTTTCATTTATTATACTAAAGAAGCCCTTGAAAAGGGCCGTGATGATATCGTCGCTCTTGCAGAATGCGAAGGCCTTACGGCACACGCAAATTCTATAAAGGTGCGATTTTAAAAAATCTTTAGCATTAAACGGAGAGGGTTTAGGATGAACGACTTTATTTGCAATAAGTTAAAACGGCTGACGCCTTATGAACCGGGAATAAACGATTGCGCGATACACCTTGACGCAAATGAAAGCTGTATGGAACTCACCGATGAAATGAAAAGAAAAATCGGTGAGAAAATGCTTGATCTGCATTTTAACAGGTATCCTGACCCTCTTGCAACGGAAGTTTGTGAGCTATTCGGTGCAAGGTATAATGTGCCGGCGAGGTTTATTACTGCGGGCAACGGTTCAGATGAGCTGATAAGCCTGCTTTTCGGAGTGTTTGTCGAACAAGGGGAGAAGGTGCTCATAACTGAGCCTGACTTTTCAATGTATAAGATTTATTGCTCGACTTACGAATGCAAACCGGTGATTTTGAACAAGAACGACGACTTTTCTTTTAGCCCTGATGAGATGATTGAACTTGCGAACAAAGAAAAAGTAAGGCTCATAATCTTCTCGAATCCGTGCAATCCAACGGGGCAGGGCATATCCCGCGACGATGTTCTGAAAATCGTTGAAAATTCTCATTGCCTTGTAGTAGTAGATGAAGCATACATGGACTTCTGGGATCAGTCTGTAATTGATTGCGCACCTGCTGCTAAGAATCTTATTGTTTTAAGAACGTGCTCAAAAATCGGTTTTGCGGCAGGAAGGCTTGGATTTGCAATAGCAAATTCCGAGCTTACAGATTATTTCCGCTCGGCGAAATCGCCTTATAATGTAAACTCTCTCACGCAGGCGGCAGCAAGTGTTTTTCTCGGTGAAAAAGATTATCTTCCGGGAGCAATAGATGCCATAAAACGGTCCCGTGACAGGCTGTATAAAGCATTAAAGAAGCTGCAGGAACGTTATAATGATAAAATGCATGTTTATGAAACGCACACGAATTTCGTCCTTGTAAGGTTCAACGACAGCAAGGATGTGTGCGAAAAATTAAAGGCGTTTGGCATTTCGGTAAGACTGATTTCAGGATGTCTGCGAATCACAGCAGGAACAGAGGCGGAAAACCGTACACTTATCGGCACACTTGAAAAAATATTGGAACACAATTGACAAGGGGAGGCAATTTTATGAGAACAGCTAAGATTTCCCGTAAGACAAAAGAAACGGATATCAGTGCAATCCTTTCACTTGACGGCGGGGAATGCGAGATATCAACGGGAATCGGTTTTTTTGACCACATGCTGACTGCATTCGCTGTCCATGGGGGATTTGGACTTAAGTTGAAAGTTAAAGGTGACCTTGAGGTAGACGGACACCATACTGTTGAGGATACCGGTATTGTGCTTGGACAGGCCTTTTCAAAAGCCCTCGGTGACAAATCCGGTATCGCGCGTTACGGCAGCTTTTATGTACCTATGGATGAAGCGCTCGCTTTATGCGTTGTTGATGTCAGTGGCCGACCTTATCTTGTATTTGATGATGTTTTTGATGGCCAAATGATAGGTGGATTGGATTCAAGCCTTATAGTTGAGTTTTTGCGTGCATTCGCCTTTAACGCTGGCATAACGCTCCATATAAACGTCATGTACGGTAAAAACGCTCACCACATGGCTGAAGCGGTGTTTAAGTCCCTCGGACATGCGCTCAAAGCAGCCTGTGCAATAACCGGTTCGGATGTACTCTCTACAAAAGGTGTGCTGTAAATGATTGCTGTGATCGACTGTAATGTCGGGAATTTATTCAGTGTAAAAAACGCGCTTGATTATATCGGCGAAGAGAGTGTTATAACTAACGACGTCGATGAAATCGAAAAAGCTGACGGCTTGATTCTTCCCGGAGTTGGCGCTTTTCCTAATGCAATGCGCGAGGTTCAAAAGCTGAATCTTCAAGATGTGATTAAAGAGCAGGCAGAGCATAAACCTTTGCTTGGGATATGTTTAGGCATGCAAATGCTTTTTGACAAAGGTTTTGAATTTGAAGAATGTAACGGTCTTGGGCTAATACCCGGAGAAATCAGAATGCTGCCGGATAAAGGCCTGAAAATTCCACACATGGGCTGGAATGCGCTTCAGTACAAAAATCCTTCGCCGCTGCTTGACGGAATACCAGAGGGCAGTTACTTTTATTTCGTCCACTCATATATGGCATATACGGACGACAAATATATTTCCGCATATGCCGAATATGGGGACGAAATCACGACCATTGTCTGGGACGGCAAATATGTGTTCGGGTCACAGTGCCATCCGGAAAAAAGCGGTGAAATCGGGCTTATGCTGCTCAAAAACTTCGGGAGGCTCCTCAAATGATTATTCTTCCGGCAATTGATATAAAAGACGGCAATTGTGTGAGACTTAAAAAAGGCGATTTTGGAACAGTCCATAAGGTATCGGAAAATCCATTTGAAACGGCAAAAAGCTTTAAGGCTGCCGGAGCTGAGTGGATGCATATGGTTGACCTAGACGGTGCTAAAACTGGACAACGCCCCAACCGCGAACTTATACTGAAGCTTATAAAAGAGAGTGGGCTCAATGTTGAAATAGGCGGCGGAATTCGCAATATGGACTGTGTCAGAGACTATCTTGAAAATGGCGCTGCAAGGGTAATCTTGGGTTCAGCAGCTCTCGAAAACAAGGAATTTGTTAAACAAGCTGTCGCTGAATACGGCGATAGAATAGCTGTCGGCATTGATGCAAAAGACAGAAAGGTTGCAACTAAGGGCTGGCTTAATACGTCCAATGTAGATTTCATTGATTTTGCAAAAGAAATCGAACAGCTTAATGTAAAGTACATTATCTTTACAGATATAAGCTGCGACGGAATGCTGACAGGCCCGAACTTTGCTTTGCTGAAAGAACTGCAAAATGCCGTATCGTGCAACATAATTGCAAGCGGCGGAATACGAGATATAGATAATATCTCTGAGCTATGCAAAATGGGCGTTTACGGCGCAATTTGCGGAAAATCCATCTACAGCGGAACCCTTGACCTAAAAGAAGCAGTAAAGATTGGGGGCCTGCAGAAATGAATAAACTCGCAAAACGTATCATTCCATGCCTTGATGTTGACCGCGGAAGAGTTGTAAAGGGAATTAACTTTATAGATATAAAAGACGTTGGCGACCCAGTCGAATGTGCTTCTCTTTATGATAAACAAGGTGCCGATGAAATCGTGTTTCTCGATATAACGGCTACGCATGAGGGCCGCGGTACAATGGTAGACGTTGTTGCACGGACCGCGAAAAAAGTCTTTGTACCTTTAACTGTCGGCGGCGGAATACGGACAATTGATGATTTTAGGGAGATACTTCGGGCCGGAGCAGACAAGGTTTCAGTTAATTCCGCTGCTGTGCGCGACAAAACTCTAGTCGCAAGGGCGGCTGATAAATTCGGAAGCCAGTGCGTTGTTGTAGCGATAGATGCGCGCAGAAGAAAGGACGGAGGTTTCACAGTTGTCATAAACGGCGGCAGAATAGATACAGGCCTTGATGCTATAGAATGGGCAAAAGAAGTTGAACGGCTTGGGTGCGGCGAAATCCTTTTGACATCAATGGACGCAGACGGTACAAAAAATGGTTATGATATCGAATTGACTGACGCCGTTTGCAAGAGTGTCAATATACCCGTTATTGCATCAGGTGGATGTGGAAAGCTGGAGCACTTCTCCGAGGTATTCCAAAAAACTGGAGCAGACGCAGCCCTTGCCGCCTCTCTGTTCCATTATCGTGAACTGACTATCGGCGAGGTTAAAAGGCATTTATATGAAAATAACATTCCTGTCCGATTGAAGTAATACAATGTTGCAGGAGTATAGATAAGGAGGCAATCAGTACGGAATTCGACATAAAAAAGTGTTTTGAAAAATCAACGCTCATCCCTGCTGTCGTGCAGGAAACCGGAACAGGCAAGGTTTTAATGCTTGCCTATATGAATGAAGAGTCTCTGAAAAAGACGCTTGAAACCGGGTACACATGGTTTTTCAGCAGATCCCGCCAAAAGCTATGGAACAAGGGTGAAACCTCAGGTCATGTTCAGCGGGTAATTAAAATAACGGCTGACTGTGATTTTGATACTTTGCTTGTAGAGGTTGAACAAACCGGACCCGCGTGCCATACCGGCAATAAAACTTGTTTTTTCAATGAAATACGGAGGTTTTAGTCATGAACGATGTAATTAACGATTTATATGAAATTGTAATGAGCCGAAAGTCTCAGCATATTGAGAATTCATACACCTGCTATCTATTTGAAAAGGGATTAGATAAAATACTTAAAAAAGTTGGTGAAGAGGCTTCGGAAGTTATCATTGCGGCAAAGAACGGAAAAAACGAGGATACCGTTAATGAAATGGGCGATCTATTATACCATCTGCTTGTTCTGATGGCAGAGCAGGGGATAAAACCTGAGGATCTGTATGCTGTCTTAGAAGAACGCCGCAAAAAGACCGGCAATCTTAAGGTTCCGCATCAAGTAGATAAGAACAGCTAATTTAGATAACAAATATTGAGCACCTGAATACTTTCAGGTGCTTTTTTTATGCTTTTTTATCTTGTCCAATTTTTATGTTCTAAATGTGGACAAAACCTCATAACCTTAAAGCGAGGGGGAGGTTAAAATCATGGAAGAAAAGATAGCAGCAGCGAGATTCGATGATGCCGTCCAAAACCTCGGGAAATTGACAAGATGCCTTAATCTTTCGATAAGCACAAAAGCTCGAGTTCAGGAAATTCGATTGAGAATAGACAAGCCGGTAGTTCTTTCTTTGCCGGAAGGTCCGTTGTTCATAACAAAATTCGGAACGCCCGCAGTACTGCCGCGGGAAGGCCTGCTTTGCGCTTCACGGGACAGTATAGATGAGGCTTTTCGGCTTATATGTGAGTGTTCAGTACATTCCCATCAGCGTGAAATTAAAAATGGATTTGTCACGATAAGGGGCGGACACCGCGCGGGTATTTGCGGCACAGCGGTAACAGAAGGGCGTACTATAACGAATATACGCGATATTTCCTCCATCAACCTTCGCATAGCGCGGGATATTAAGGGAGCCGCCGATGGCGTTGTCAAAGCCATAGTCTCTCATGGAAGTGTTTGCGGGACTTTAATATTCGGACCTCCCGGCTGCGGCAAAACAACTGTCTTGAGAGACCTGGCGCGGCGGCTTTCGTTAGGCAGTTTATTTGGCAAAATACACCGCGTAGCTGTTGTTGACGAGCGCGGTGAGATTGCAGCTACATACCACGGCAAACCTCAAAACGACCTCGGCCCTTGTTGTGACGTCCTTGACGGATATCCAAAAGGGGAAGGCATTATGCAGGCCGTCAGGAGCCTTTCGCCTGATGTTGTCATATGCGATGAAATAGGCGGGGAAGAAGATGAGAAAGCAGTAGAGCTAAGTCTAAACGCCGGCGTAGCAGTTATTGCGAGCGCGCATGCGGGGAGTGCTGCGGAACTATTGACAAGGCCGCAAACCGCACGGTTACTTAATAGCGGGGCGTTTAAACTTGCTATTAAGCTTGCCGGAAAAGAAAATCCAGGCAAAGTAGAGCACGTTTATACGCTTGAGTCATTACAGCAATTCCGAATGAATTATAACAACGCTAGAATAGGAAAAGACATTCGAAGCGCATAGGTTTTAGGAATTGCGCAATCTGGAGGCGATAATTTTATGACGCTGAAATATGCAGGAATAGCTGTATTTATTTTTACCTGCACAGCAGCCGGTTTTATGAAATCACTATCGCTTTCCCGACGTGTTAAAGAACTCGAAACCTTTATAAGCGCCCTTTCTTTCATTGCAACTGAAATCCGGTATTTTGCTTCGCCCACTCCGGTTATTATCTCAAAAATAAAATCGAAAGAAGAATATGCGGGGCTACATGTCTTTGAAATCTGCGAAAAAAATCTTTTGACTACCCATGATTTCAAAAAATCTTGGACAAGTGCATTGGATGCTTCAAAACAATATCTTTCACTTGACGCCGGAGACATTGAAACTTTGAAATGTTTTGGGAACACTTTCGGAACTACAGATATTGAAGGGGAACTCGCAAACTGCGAGCACTACATAAACAGCATGAAGGTAAGACTTGAGTCCGCAAGGATTGATAAAACAAAACGCGGACGGATGTATTCCTCACTTGGTTTGCTCACGGGAGTTTTAATAGCGGCTGTTCTAATTTAGGAATTAAAATGTCTTTGCGGGACAGGGAGGTTAAAATGGGTATCGATCTTGTTTTTAAAATTGCTGCAGTCGGCATAATTGTCGCGGTTCTTGATCAGGTATTGCACCGCTCGGGACGGGATGATATTGCAATGATAACTTCACTCGCCGGACTTGTTATAGTTCTATTCATGATTGTAGAGCAGATAAGCCGTTTGTTTAATACGATTAAATCTACATTCGGACTGTGATTGGCTATGAATATCTTCAGTATTGTCGGAATTGCAATAGCGGCCGCAGCCATAGCGGTCTTATTAAAGAGATACAACAATGTATATTCACTTCTAATCGGATTAGCCGCAGGGCTGCTCATATTCTTTATGATTTTAAACCAAATACAACCGATATTCGATGAAATAAACAAGCTGATGAACGGAACTAAAACAGATCCAAAATATGTATCGATACTTTTCAAATGCCTCGGGGTATGCTTTGTCTCGCAAATAGCATCTGATGCCTGCCGAGATGCCGGAGAAACAGCTATAGCGTCAAAAGTCGAACTTGCGGGGAAATTTACTGTATTGCTTATTGCCCTGCCTTTATTCGGCGAGATTGCGGATCTTGCATTAAAGCTTATGTCCAAATAAACACAGGTTTTATGAGGTTGTTATGAAAAAAACAGGAATATTAATTATCACATTTATAATTTTCAATATTTTGTTTTGCCAGACTGTATCGGCAAAGAGTAATAATGAAACTCCATCTTCAGTTGAAAGCATAATTAGCGAACAGCAGGAAAAAAGCAGAGCGGGGGAGCTTTCTGAAAAAGTCCCTGACAGCGCTGAAAACAGTCTGAAGAAAGCCGGGATAAAAAGCGGTGATAAAGATACATTAGCGCGTTTTACCCCGGCTAACATTTTTGGAGCTTTGATAGATGCTGTTAAATCAGCGGCTAAATCCCCGTTAAAAGCCATAGCTGCAGTCACTGGGATACTTCTTGCCTGTGCACTCTTGGCGACATTGAAAAATTCGTTTGCCGAAAGTTCCATGCAGAATGTTTTTAATGTTGTAACCGCCCTTTGTGTTGCCTCAGTGATATTAGTCCCCATCACGCAATGCATTTCTTTCTGCGCTACAGTAATAAAACAATCGTCAACTTTTATGCTTGCATTTATTCCAGTATATACTGCGCTTGCGGCAGCATCCGGACATCCTGCGTCCGCGATAGCTACCCAAAGTCTTTTGCTCGGCAGTTCCGAAATCTTATCACAAATTGTTTCGACGACCTTTGTGCCTATGGCCGACATATATTTGGCGTTTTGCGTTATCGCCGCTGTCTCGCCGCAAATAAACATAACAGGTATTGCGGAATTCATAAAAAGTGCAGTTTCGTGGGCGCTCGGGTTGTGCCTTACTATATATACGGGGATACTTACGGTTCAGGGGGCTATTGCTTCTGCTACCGACAACGTGACAATAAAAGCGGCAAAATTTGTTGTTGACGGTTCGATTCCAGTTATAGGCGGTGCAATTTCTGATGCAATGAATACAGTAATTAGCTGTGCCGGGCTTCTAAAAACTTCAGTTGGAGCATATGCAATAGTAGTATTAATTTTAGCATTTTTGCCGCCGGTCCTCGAGTGCGTAATGTGGCTGCTTGCAACTGATATTTCACTTGCTGTAGCTAATATTCTGAATATCAGTAATATGAACGGTATGCTAAAAGCTATAAAAGAAGCACTGAAGCTGATAATAGCGCTTGTAATTGCAAGCGCATTGACATTTGTTATTTCGGTTTCAGTCATGCTTCTTTTGGGGAAGTGATTAAATGGACGCTTTGAAATCATGGGGTATCACTATTTGTATGGCAGCACTGGCTGCCGGCATAGCGGGAATTATATCACCAAACGGCAAAATGGAGAAAGTTTTTAAATTTGCCTTATCGCTTTTTATCTTATGCTGTTTGCTGATCCCGTTATTTAATATTAATAATATAAAACTTGAAAATATACAGTTTAAGACGACAAGTTTTCAGATTAATTCAGAACTGACAAAAACAATGGAAACTGAACAAAAAATGATGGCGGAAAAAAATATCGCGCAGCTAATCTTTGACTGCTGCAAAAGTTGCGGCGTAACACCTATCTCAATAAAAGTATCACTAAAGAAAAACAGTGATAATGCCTATGCCGTAAATTCAGCAGAAGTCAGCGTTAATTCCAGCGATATGATCAAAAAAGAAAAATTAAAGGAAACAGTAATGAAAAGGCTGGGTGTAGACATAAAAATTAAGGAAGGTGGGAAGTGATGTCCTCAGGAATTTTCAGTGTTAAAAATCTTGGAAAGTTTTCAAATAAAAAAATCTCAATTGCCATCGTCGTTCTTGGCATTATAGGGATAGTACTCATATTGCTTTCCGATTTGATTCACTTTTCACCAAACGATACTAAAACAGTTTCAAACCCACAAGACTTATCAAGTGAGTTTGAAATTAAAACCGCAGAGAGATTAGAGAACATTATCAGTCACATTAACGGCGTTGGGAGAGTGAAGGTGATGGTAACGGTAGAAAGTGGGGTGGAAAATGTCTACGAAAAGGACAACAAGGAAACAAAAGATCAACAAAACGAATCTGGCAGCAACACACAAATACAACACAGCAGTGAGTCAAGCCATGTCATCATAGACGGTGATAACGGCGCTCAGCAAGCGCTTCTTACAAAACAACTGCAGCCTAAAATATTAGGCGTTGTTGTCGTTTGTGACGGCGGTGCTAACCCTGAAGTAAAGGAAGCCGTTATAAACACTGTTTCCACAGCCCTTGGAATTACAACAAACCAAATCTGTGTCAATGAAATGCAGCCTAATTCTCATTAAAATTGCCGGAAAGCGGCTGTTATAAATTACATAAGTAATCATGTCGGGGAGGAAATAACATGAGTATGATAATCAACAGAAGGCATATAATTTTAGCAGCACTTGTCGTGGCGCTTGGACTTGCCATCTTTTTGAATTATAAGTTTTCTCAGCCTAATTCAGTTGCAACTGAAACTACTGCGTCAAAAGGAAACCTTGGAGACACAACTTATGTATCAAACCAAAAGGTTAGCGGGACAAAATCGGACTTTTTTGCTTCAGCAAGGCTCACCAGGTCCCAAAACCGTGATCAGGCTGAACAGGTGCTTAAGAGCGTCACATCCAATTCGTCAGCAACAAGTGAGGAACGCAAAAAAGCTAATGAAACAATTAATCAAATTGCCAAGGATATTAACATTGAGGGGCAGATAGAGACACTCATTAAAGCAAAAGGATTCCCAGAATGCGTTTGCCTTATTAACGACGGAACAGCGTCTGTTGTTGTCAAACCCAAAACATCCACGACTCTTTCAGCAAATGATACTGCACAGATATTAGATATAGTCATTTCACAAACTAAATTTTCAAAAAATAATATAAAAATAATTCCGCAAAACTAGTTGTCTCTTCCTGTTCTTGTGGTATAATATAAGGAAAGGAGGGCGCATAGCATGATAGAAAAAAACTATACAGAAACCGGCAGCCTGAAAATATCAGAAAATGTACTTGCAGCTATTGCAGCTAATGCCGCAAAAGAAATAAAGGGTGTGGCAGGTTTGTTATTGCGCCCCATTCCCGAAAATATAGGAATATTTCATAAAAAGAAAGTAGACAAAGGTATTCGTCTTTCAGTCAAAGATGGAGAAGCTGTAATAGATATTTATGTAAGTATTTATAACGGCGTTAAAATACCAGAAACTTCTGAACAAATTCAGGCAAAGGTTAAAGAAGCGGTACAGAACATGACGGGCATAACAGTTTCAAAGGTCAATGTTCATATTTCTTCTTTGGTAATCGCTGAACCAGAAGCAAATCAAAACCAATAATTTTGTAGTTTTTTGACTATGCATTATTAAAATCGACGTCAGCAAGTAAGATCGTCAGATTTTACTTAAATCTTGTACTTAATATTGTTGATTAAGTTCGAAGATTCACTGAGCTGATTGCAACCCTCCAGTACTCTGGAGGGTTTACTTTTGATTAAAATCGTAATAATATATGTATGTAAAAATAGGAAATGTGTATTGCAATTCCTCAACACTAATTGATTTAATATGAATGTACTTAGCGGAGGGAATTTAATGACCAGAAGAGAAGCCAGAGAACAAGCGCTATCGCTTATTTTCGAGCACATGTTTAACGATGAGCCAATTCAGGAAATACTGTCACTTGCCAAGGACTCAAGGGATCTTGAACCAGATAGTTTTGCACTGCAACTTGTTCAAGGCGTTTACGATAATATAGATGATATCGACAGAGAAATAGAAAAGTATTCTATCGGCTGGAGCAAAAAACGTCTTTCACGCGTGGTTTTATCTATACTCCGTATGGCGATTTACGAAATAAATTATATAGAGGGCATCCCCAGCAGCGTTACGATTAACGAAGCGGTTGAGCTTGCGAAAAAGTATGGCGGTGATGGCGACAGTGCGTTTATAAACGGGCTTCTCGGTGCTTTAGTCAGAAGTACACCTGATAAAGATAATAAAGAAAGCTCTCCAAAGGTGAAATAACGTGGCATATTATCTTGGTATAGATACCAGTAACTATACTACTTCAACGGCGCTTTTCGATACTGACAGTTATAATATGATTCAGCGAAAAGAACTGCTGAAGGTAAAAGATGGACAAAAGGGACTTCGCCAAAGTGAAGCATTGTTCCAGCATGTAAAAGCGTTGCCTATACTTATGGAAGAACTGTGTGGCAGCGGAGTTGATATTAAAGCTGTAGGATATTCTTCTAAGCCCCGCGACGCAGAAGGTTCCTATATGCCATGTTTTCTCGCAGGAGAGGAAGCGGCCAGATGTATCGCGGCTGTGAAGGGGATTCCGTGTTATAGTTTTTCTCACCAGGCGGGACATATAGCCGCTGCGCTTTTTTCTATCAATAAACTTCAGATGATAGAAGAACCGTTTATTGCCTTTCATGTGTCCGGTGGAACAACCGATGTAGTTCTTGTCAAACCTGACAAGGATAATTTATTTAAAATAGAGCCCCTTGCGTCGTCACTCGACCTCAAAGCAGGACAAGTCATTGACCGTGTCGGTCTAATGCTTGGCATAAACTTCCCGGCGGGGCCAGAACTTGAGAAACTCGCGCTTAAGAGTAATCGTAAATTTAAAGTTCATCCGTGTCTCAAAGGAAGTGACTGCTGCCTTTCTGGATTGGAGAACATTTGCGCAGATATGATTAAGTCGGGCGAACCAAAATGTGATGTCGCAAGGTTTTGCCTGGAGTATATAAAAGTTACACTCGACAAAATGGCACAGTCCGTTCTTGACAAAATTGGCCGACTCCCATTGCTATTTGCCGGAGGAGTCATGTCAAACACTATTATAAAAGAGTTTATGACCGAAAAATACGGCGCATATTTTGCAAAGCCTGGATTTTCTTCGGATAATGCGGCGGGCATCGCGGCGCTTACAAAGATAAAAACGGAGGGCTTATGAGTTCCGGCTTTGAAATAATTACGGTTTCTCAGCTCAATTACTATGTCAGAAGTCAGCTTGATTCTGACCCAATGCTTAGAAACATATTTTTAAGAGGTGAAATATCAAATTTCACCAACCATTACCGTTCTGGCCATCTCTACATGTCTCTCAAGGACGAAAATGCTGTGATAAAAGCTGTAATGTTCAAAAACAGTGCACAGCATCTTAAATTTATGCCTCAGAACGGTATGAAGATAATAGCAATGGGCAGGGTGTCACTATACGAGCGTGACGGACAGTATCAGTTTTATATTGACGATATGCAGCCAGACGGCGTCGGTGCTCTTCATATAGCCTTTGAACAACTAAAAGCTAAGCTTGCATCAGAGGGACTTTTTGACGAAAGCAGAAAAAAACCTCTTCCGGCGTTTCCTGAGCGCATAGGTATTGTTACATCAGAAACAGGCGCTGCTCTGCATGATATACTTAACATATTAAAACGCCGCTGGCCTTTAGCCTCTGTCTTGCTTTATCCTGTGTTGGTGCAAGGCGAGCAGGCACCTGAACAGATCTGCAAGGCTATAAACTATTTCAGCAAAAATAAAGCGGCGGATGTATTGATTGTCGGCCGGGGCGGAGGTTCAATTGAAGATCTCTGGACTTTTAATGATGAGTGTGTGGCGCGATGTATAGCAGCATGTTCAATACCAGTTGTATCTGCGGTAGGGCATGAGACTGATTTTACAATAGCTGATTTTGCAGCGGACTTGCGCGCGCCAACGCCGTCAGCCGCAGCTGAACTTGTTTCACCGGACTATGTGACTATTTTATCAAGGATATCGTACTTAAAATCAGAATTAGACAGGATAATAAAACATAAATTGGAAGAGTACGAAATAAGGCTTGACAACGCGATATCAAATCCTGTTTTTAAGGAACCTTTGAGTGCCATTAATGTTCATAGAATCAAATTTGAAGAAACATACGCTGAACTTAATAATGCTGTCAATAATATACTTCAAAAGAAAAAGACTGAATTTTCATCACTTGTATCATCACTTGAAGCTTTGAGCCCGCTTAAGGTACTTTGCAGGGGTTATGCTATGGCAAGCGATGATCATGGAGTAATAACAAGTATTAAAAAATTAAAGCAAGGAAAACAGTTTAACCTGACTCTTAAGGACGGAACGGTTGAATGTCTCGCAAACGGCGAGGTAATGCAGCAGAAAGGCCGGGTTGATAATGAAAAGTGAAAAAAAGGATTTGACATTTGAACAGGCTATGTCACGGCTTGAAGAAATAGTAAACTTACTTGAAGATGGTGGTGCGCCTCTTGAAGAAACAATGAAGTTGTACTCAGAGGGCGCTAAGCTCGCAGCTATTTGTTCTTCAAAACTGAAAAAAGCAGAACAAATAGTTGAAAAGGCACAGTGCATAAAATCGAAGTTAAAGGAAGAAGACACTGATGACTGTTAACGAATTTAACGAAAGACTTGATAACTACGGCAAGATAGTCAATGACGCGCTTTTGAAATATATACCTTCTAATGATGTAAGACAAAAGCAAGTTTTCGAAGCCATGCGGTATAGCGTTATGGCTGGTGGTAAAAGGATAAGGCCTGTTTTGGTTCTTGAATTTTGCAGAGTATGCGGCGGCGATATTGAAAACGCTCTGCCTTTCGCATGTGCTATTGAGTTTGTGCATACTTATTCACTTATACATGATGATTTGCCGTGCATGGACAACGCTGAGCTGCGCCGAGGCAAGCCCTCATGCCATATTAAATTCGGGGAAGCAACTGCGCTTTTGGCTGGGGACGCACTTTTAAGTCTTGCATTTGAAACGGCTTTATGTAATAATAACATAGATAAGATAGGTTATTATAATGTAATCAGAGCAACAGGCGAGCTTGCCAAGGCTTCTGGTGCCGAAGGCATGGTTGGCGGACAAGTTATCGACCTTGACTCTGTTGGCAAACAAATCGATCTGGATACCTTAGAGGATATGCACAAAAAGAAAACAGGCGCGATGATTATAGCCGCTGCAAAGATGGGATGTATGGTAGCCGGAGCGGACGGCCAAAAAATCAACGCAGCCGGTGAATATGCTAAGAGAATAGGACTGGCATTTCAAATTGTCGATGACCTTCTTGATACCCAGGGTGACACATCAACACTTGGAAAACCTACGGGCAGCGACGACGTCAATAATAAAAATACTTATGTATCGCTGCTTGGCATACAAAAATCCAAAGAGATGGTCGAAAAGCTTACAGATGAGGCGATTGATTTTCTGAAAGTTTTTGATGACAATACATTTTTAGCAATGCTTGCCGAAAAGCTCGCAAAACGTGACCGGTAGTGGTTTTATATATTCCGCTCGAAGTTACAGTTTTGGTAAAACACTGAATATTATTTTGCGTTGCCAGAGGTCGGCGTAGAATAATTCAGGAGGAAAAATATAATGTCAATTCCGCAATATTCGCCGATTTTTAAAGGCATATTTTCCAATACAACACTTTTAGCGGCTTTTTTAAGCTGGGTATTAGCGCAGACCATAAAAACTGTTATCGCAGCTATACGCACGAAAACTTTTGTCCCTGAAAGACTTTTTGGTGCAGGTGGAATGCCGAGTGCTCATTCGGCCATGGCGTGCGCTCTTACAATGTGCGTGGCACATGAATGCGGGCTTGAATCTCCGGAATTTGCCATAACAATATGCTTTACTGCTGTCATTATTTACGATGCAATGGGGGTACGGAGGGCCGCAGGTGAACAGGCAAAAGTAATCAATAAAATGGTCGACATTATGGAAAAAGAGGGTTCTGAGATAACTGAAAAAGAGTTAACAGAATATCTCGGGCATACACCTATTGAAGTGCTTGCTGGAATTTTGCTTGGAATAGTCGTATCACTAATTCTAAATTAATTTTATATAAGCGCTTTTCAAAGCTAATATTGGAGGCATTAAATGGAAAGCGGCAATTTATTAGATAGTATTAATTCACCCAATGACATAAAAAAATTTAATATAAATCAGCTTGAGGCTCTTTGTGCTGAGATTCGTGAAAAATTGATAAGTACCGTTTCCAAAAACGGCGGTCATTTAGCGTCAAATCTTGGCGTAGTAGAGTTGACCGTCGCTATTCATTATGTATTTGATTCCCCAAATGACCAGATTGTTTGGGACGTAGGTCACCAATGCTATGTGCATAAACTCCTGACTGGAAGACGGGAACAATTTGACACCATTCGCAAGTTCGGCGGTATTTCAGGTTTTACGAAACCTCCCGAAAGCAAACATGATCCATTTGGCGCGGGCCATAGCAGCACATCTATTTCTGCCGCTGCGGGGCTTGCAAAGGCTAAAAAATTGAAGAACGAACCGGGTTCTGTTGTGGCCGTTATTGGCGATGGCGCTCTTTCCGGTGGGCTTGCATTTGAGGGTATTAATAACGCCGGTCGAAGCCATGATAAGCTTATTATCATACTGAACGATAATAAGATGTTTATTTCCCGCAATGTTGGAGCAATGGCAAGACATTTGGCGCTAATTAGGACAAAACCATGGTACTTTAAGGTTAAGGATAATGTCGAATTTATATTGCAACATACACCACTCATTGGATCTCCAATAAGAAATGCGCTTGTCAAATCAAAGTCAATAATCAAAAATGCACTTTACCACAGCACAATATTCGAAGAAATGGGTTTGTTATATTTAGGTCCTGTTGACGGTCACAATCTTGCCCAGATAATTAGAGTTCTTCAACGTGCCAAATCTTTAAATAAACCCGTACTAATTCATACATTAACAGTCAAAGGAAAAGGCTATCAATTCGCCGAAAGTAATCCGGGATTATACCACGGAGTTTCGAAATTTGATGTTGATACAGGCGACCCGATAGGTCCCCCGCACAGCGAGACATACTCAGAAATTTTTGGTGAATCTCTGTGCCTATATGCCGGAGCCGACAAGAGGATTTGTGCAATTACAGCAGCAATGAAAGACGGTACAGGGCTTACCGAATTTTCAGAAAAGTATAAAGACCGATTTTTTGATGTCGGGATAGCGGAAGAGCATGCTGTTGTTTTTGCGGCGGGACTTGCACGCAACGGGATGAAGCCTGTTTTTGCTGTTTACTCGACTTTTTTGCAGCGTTCTTATGACCAGATTTTACATGACGCTGCCCTTCAAAAACTAAATGTTGTTTTGGCTGTTGACCGTGCAGGCATTGTCGGGGAAGATGGCGAAACCCATCAGGGCATTTTTGATGTTGCAATGTTAAGCAATATACCCGGCATTATCATTTACAGTCCTTCTACAAAATCTGAGCTTCAGAATTTTCTTTATTCTGCTTTATATGAATGTGAAGGTCCTGTCGTTGTAAGATATCCACGAGGGACTCCGGAGATCGAACCTGATGGGTTTCATGCTGATTTTGGAAATTACAACTTATTCACATTAAGTAAAAATGCCAATATATTAATAGTAACATATGGTAGATTATTCTTCCATGCGGCTCGGGCAATGGAAGATTTAGAAAAAGATAATATTCATACTTCTGTGCTGAAGCTAAACCGTATAGTTCCTATTGATCCAACCTGTTTTGAATTTGTTAATAATTACGACAGGATTATTTTTTTCGAAGAAGGAATCAAGAGAGGCGGAATAGCCGAACATTTTGGTATCGAACTTTATGAACATGGATTTAACGGCAAATATAGTATCCATGCAATTGACAATAAATTTGTAAAGCAAGGACCAGTAGACAAATTGCTGTCGCTTTTAGGACTTGACACAGAAGGCATGGTAAAGGCAGTAATTCAGGAGTGTAAAAATTGAGTCAAAAACAGCGTTTAGATACATTATTGCTAAGAAAGGGCCTTGAAACCAGCCGTGAGCGTGCAAAAGCACTTATTATGTCTGGTGTGGTTTTCGTAAATGGACAGCGAGTGGATAAAGCAGGTGAAGAGGTAGACGTTGATGCTGAAATCGAGATACACGGCGGTCTTAAGTATGTAAGCAGGGGAGGGCTTAAACTCGAAAAGGCCCTAAAATCTTTTGATCTTGACCTTAATGATAAAGTATGTATGGATGTTGGAGCCTCAACAGGTGGATTTACCGATTGTATGCTCCAAAATGGCGCAAAGAAAGTTTATTCGGTCGATGTGGGATATGGGCAGCTTGCATGGAAATTAAGAACCGACAGCCGCGTTGTAAACCTCGAGCGTACAAATATCCGCTATCTGACGGCAGATAAGCTCAATGATACTATCGACTTTTTTACAATTGATGTTTCATTCATCTCTTTAACACTTGTGCTTCCAGTCGTTAAAGGCTTTTTATCTGAAAATGCAAGCGGAGTTTGTCTAATTAAACCGCAGTTTGAAGCAGGCAAAGGTAAAGTCGGGAAAAAAGGAGTCGTTAGAGAACCGAGTATACACAAGGAAGTAATAGAGAAAATATGTAATTTTGCTTCTTCTATTGATTTCAGCATTGAGGGACTCGATTTTTCTCCGATTAAAGGGCCGGAAGGTAATATTGAATATTTATTGTACTTAAAAACCGCTTCCCCTGACAGCAAAAAGACTATTACAATAGATATTATCTCTGATTTGGTTGATATTTCTCATAATAAGCTTGACGGTGGTGCTTGACTTTTGAAGATCGCAGTCATTGCAAATCACGAAAAAGATAAAAACTTCAAATACACAGGACTAATATGCGCCCGCCTAACGGAACTTGGAGCAGAAGTGATGGTAACTCCTCAAGCTTCAGAGTTTATTAAAAATGCATCTATTTTTGTCCATAGTAGAGAAGAAATAATAAATAAGGCTGATATTGTCCTGGCGCTTGGCGGCGATGGCACTATTCTGCACGCAGCAAAAGAGGCTGCATTGTCAGGTGTACCTGTCCTGGGCGTAAACATCGGCCATCTGGGTTTTATGGCTGGCTTAGAGGTTGATGAACTTGAAGAGCTCAAACGGCTGTTAAATGATGATTTCATCACAGATGACAGAATGATGCTTGAAATTACGTTTGAAAACAGACCGGGAGTTAAATATTATGCCCTCAATGATGTTGTGATTTCAAAAGGTGCGCTTTCAAGAATTATTGACATAAGTATTTCTTGCAATGGTCGACCGGTTAGTGGATACAGGGCTGACGGTGTTATTGTATCCACTCCAACTGGATCTACCGCATATTCATTATCGGCGGGAGGACCGATAATAGATCCTGTATTGGAATGTATTGAAGTAACGCCGATATGTCCGCATTCATTGCTGTCTCGTACAGTACTATTTACACCACAGACAGTAATTGGCCTGCAGGTAAAAAAGCTTGTTGACAAGGACGCATATCTTACAATTGATGGCCATGACTCTGTAAAATTAGAAGAATATGAAAAAGTAAATATATCAAAAGCTAAACAAAAAGCAAAACTCATACGGCTTAAAGATATTTCATTTTACGAGGTTCTGAATAATAAATTTACGGAAAGAGGTGTTTGATTTTGAAGCAGAGCAGGCATGACCGTATACTTGAAATAATCGCAGAAAATGAAGTCGGAACTCAGGAAGAACTCCTTGCCTTATTAAAGAAAAGCGGTTTTAACGTCACTCAAGCAACAGTATCCAGAGACATAAGGGAATTACGTCTTGTGAAAACGCTTTCAAGTAAAGGTGAATATATCTATACTGCTGCAAAATCAGACCAAAACAATTTATCATCAAAATTAGATACGCTGTTTTCGGAATCGGTAATAAAAGTAGATTATGTTTTTAATCAGATTATTATTAAATGCTATGCTGGACTTGCAAATGCTGTCTGCGCGGCAATTGACTCGCAGCATTTTGATGGTTTGGTTGGAACGATTGCCGGTGACGATACAATATTGCTTATCATGAGGGGCGAGCCACAGGCTCACAACTTATATAATATGTTTCAAAAGAAGCTTTTGAGATCTTAGCAATTGATTATTGAAACGCATGAATGGGGGGTGCTCAAATGCTTTCTCGCCTGCACATAGAAAATATAGCCGTCATAAAAAACGCTGACCTTGATTTAACAAAAGGTTTTAATGTGCTTACTGGCGAAACTGGGGCAGGAAAATCCATTCTAATTGACTCAATTAACCTCGTATTGGGTGAGCGAGTTTCAAAAGATATAATAAGAAGCGATTCAAAAACAGCACATGTCAGCGCGTTGTTTACCGATGTATCTGAAAAAGCTTTGCAGACACTTAAAGAATTAGGTTACGATTGCGATGATGATATTTTAATTCAGCGTGATATTTCCGTCGACGGCAAAGGTTCGTGCAGAATATCAGGACGCCCCGCGACTGTTTCAATGGTCAGAGAAATTGGTAGGATCCTTGTAAATATACATGGACAGCATGATAATCAGACTTTGCTTTCACCTGAAAAGCATATCACATATCTCGACAGTTTTGCGTCAGTTGGCGATTTGCTTGAAGAATATAAGCAAGCATATAGTCAGATGAAGCAAATTAAAGCTGAGCTGTCAAAGATACAGACCAATGATGCGCTGAAAGAAAGACGGATTGACCTTCTGAAGTATCAAATTGAAGAAATTGAATCGGCAAACCTCAAAAAAGACGAAGAGGAAGAACTGAAAGCACGAAAGCTGAGAATTGTCAATGCAGAAAAAATAGCATCGTCCGTAGGCGGTGCTTATGAGGCGTTATGCGGTTCCGATGACAAACCTGGCGCCCAGGAACTCCTTTCAGAAGCTGACAGTGAACTTGACAACATAGTAGATGTTTTGCCGGAAATTAAGGAACTTTCTCAGCGTATCAAGAACCTTACATACGAACTTGAGGACTGTACTGCGGAACTACGGGATTTTGTTTCTCAAGAAGAATATGACCCGCAGGAAATCGAATATATTGAAGAACGACTTGATACAATATATAGACTGAAAAGAAAATACGGCAACAGCATTGAAGAGATATTTGAGTTTCTTGAGAAAGCAAAATCAGAACTTGAGAGTATCGAAACAGCAGATGAACGGGCAGAAATCCTCACGAAAGAGTTAACTCAGGCCGAAAAAAAGGTATATTCTTTAGCTGAGAAGTTGTCAGAAAGGCGAAAAGCCGCTGCCCGTGAATTGTCTGAAAGGATAATTAAAGAACTCAATTTTTTGGACATGCCGCAGGTCAAATTCTCAGTTAGAATTGACCGTTTAAAGGAGCCGTCACAAAATGGGCTTGACGATGTGGAATTTTTAATTTCTTCAAATCCCGGCTCACCGGCACGGCCATTATCAAAAATTGCTTCTGGCGGTGAAATATCGCGTGTAATGTTGGCAATTAAAGCTGTACTTGCAAACAGCGATGGCATAGATACGCTAATCTTTGATGAAATTGATACTGGTGTCAGCGGACATGCAGCACAAAAAATTGGAAACAAGTTAAAACAACTTTCACAAGATTGTCAGGTTATCTGTGTCACGCATCTTGCGCAAATTGCAGCACAGGCCGACAGGCATATATTAATAGAAAAACAAGTAACAGACAATAATACTTATACCCATTTGAAAACACTTGATTATGACGGGAGAAAGCAGGAATTAGCAAGAATTATAGGCACGAAAGTGACTGAAAAAACGCTTCAGACAGCCGATGAAATGTTAAGTATTTCAGGTATAAGTAAAGTGCCATAATTCTATGCAATAAATAGATTATCTGGAGGTAACTATTGTAATGACGCTTTTTGAGGAACTAAAAGCACGAGGCCTTATCGCACAGATGACCGATGAGGAAAAAATCAAGCATTTATTGGATAATGAGAAAATAACATTTTATACTGGATATGATCCTACTGCTGACAGCCTTCATGTAGGACACTTTTTGCAACTTATTGTTATGGCTCATTTACAGCGTGCAGGGCACAGACCCATTGCAATATTAGGCGGCGGAACGGCCATGGTAGGCGACCCAACAGGCCGTACCGAAATGAGAAAAATGATGACAAAAGAAACAATTGATCATAATCTTGAGTGCTTTAAGAAGCAGATGTCGCGGTTTATAGACTTTTCAGATGGAAAAGCACTTATGTTAAACAATGCCGACTGGCTGCTCAAAGAAAAATATGTGGACTTTTTGCGTGAAATAGGCATACATTTTTCAGTTAATAGAATGCTGACATTCGAATGCTTTAAGACCCGTATGGAGCGTGGACTATCTTTTCTCGAATTTAACTACATGCTCATGCAGAGTTATGATTTTTATAGATTACATGAAGATTATGGTTGCATTTTGGAATTGGGCGGAGACGACCAATGGGCAAACATAATCGGCGGAATAGAACTTATTAGAAAAAAGACTGGAAAAGACGCTTATGGTATGACTTTTACATTACTTACGACCAGTGATGGCAAAAAAATGGGGAAAACAAGCGGCGGCGCTGTATGGCTTGATCCGAATAAAACCTCACCATATGATTTCTTCCAGTACTGGCGCAATGTTGAAGACAGCAATGTAATCAAACTGCTTAAGATGCTCACTTTCTTGCCGCTTGATGAAATAAAGAAATATGAAAAACTCGAAGGCAGCGAACTGAATAAGGCAAAAGAGGTCCTTGCTTTTGAAGTTACTAAGCTTGTTCATGGTGAAGAGGAAGCGCAAAAGGCACTTGATACAACGCGGGCCTTGTTTGGATCGGGCGGTGTTGCAGCTAATATGCCAACCACATATCTGACTGAATCAGATTTTACTGATGGCAAAATCACTATTATTGATCTTCTTACCAAATCAAAACTTGCTCCATCACGCGGAGAAGCGAGAAGATTGATAACGCAAGGCGGCATCACTGTAAACGATAAAAAAGTTGAATCAATAAACGAAGATTATACTATTTCTGATTTTAACGATAATTTTATAATTCGAAAAGGAAAGAAAGTATATCACAAGTTTAACTTAACTAAATAATACAATCGCAATAAAGGACAGAGCTTTAAGCTCTGTCCTTTAATTTTTCTCTGCTTTCTATCGGCTCACCATAATCAAAAGTTTTATAAAAACCGAAAGAAGTATAGTTTTTAGATTTTAACATTTCATTGCATTTGTCATAGACGTTTAATACTTCTTTTCTTGCGTTTTCAAATAAATCAGGTATTGAATATGTAAATATATCATCAGGATAATTAATATTAAACCATTCTTTGTGTTTGAGATTGAGAGTATCGCGTGTTATATGATCTTTTTTAATAAAACTGCTCAATAATTCGGATTTTTTTACAAGCGTCATGGCACTTTGAATCAATGCTTGTTTTGCCTTGCTGTCATAATCGGATCTTTGCAATAAGTATGCAAGCCGGTTAACGGATAAACATATTGAAAACCCGCTTTTTATTTCTCTTTCATTTACTGTTTTATCAAAAAGTTTTTTAATTAAAAATACGTATAGGTTAGCAATAGGTTCAACAAAGTTGCCGTTAGGCTCATAATAATCGCTTAATTCAAAATCGTTTATACTTCGACCCATATGCTTCAGCATAAGACTACCGATTTCATTTTCAATTAGAATATGATGCGATTTTAAAATTTGTTCGTCAATTTCATATATCAAATAATAAACATATGGATGAATAGTTGAATCGAGTATGTAATGACAAATGAAGCCATAAAAGTAACTAAGCAGTTGTGGATAGCATTCTTCTGACTGTGATTCAATAAGATATTCAGAAATAGCAGAAAACAACAATTCGGGATCAACACGATGTAATGCAGAACCACATCTCGCAGTTTTGCCTGTATCGCGATAAAACTTTGAATAAAAAAGAAAATCCGGACCCTGCAAGCCCCAATTAAATTCTTGAGGATATGCGTCAATTTTATATTTAATTTTATTATCTACTTTCTCTTTAATATATTCACCAAAAAGGTAATGTGTCGTAAAATCCGGCATATTTTCCTCTAAATCCTCCTTCTTATAGATATAATAGCACACCATTGACTCTAATTAAACATAAATTTGTAAATAATTGTCCATACACATAAAATACTGCAGGCTTCAGATACTAACATAAAAATAACGTAATTATTATAATAGGAGATAACAATGTATTTTCAAAAGTTTATATTTGAACCGTCCGCTCTAAAAACAGAATATGGACGTGCTTTTTTTAACTCTCTTTCATCAAAAGGACTTAATCCCCAAATAGGAAAAATAAAAGCAAGAACGGAATGCGGATATGAGCAATTCAGGGAAGGGAAGAGGACACTAATAATAGGTTCCCGCAATCTATCTCGTTTTGAAACATGCAAACCCTCCGCTAATTATCAATTGCCAATACTCACAGGCTGTCCTGGAATGTGCGAATATTGTTATCTAATAACGAGAATGGGCGAAAAACCATATGTAAAAATCAACATCAACATTGATAATATTTTAACAATTATACAAAATTATATTAATCCAAATTCAATAACATCATTTGAATTATCAGCTTCATCTGATCCTTTGCCGTTTGAGGAGCCTACGGGCATTGTCTCAAAAATGATTGAAAATTTTGCAGATATGCCAAATGGAAAACTACGCATATGTACAAAGTTTGAACCAGAAACATCAATACTTAACGCGAGGCACAATGGGCACACAGATTTTCGTTTTAGCTTAAATACAGAAAATGCGATAAAAGAATTTGAACACGCGACACCGAGCCTCGAAAGAAGAATTATAGCAGCACAAAAAACAATTGATGCCGGTTATAATGTTGGAATAATGTTAGCACCAGTTTTTTTGAATGATTCCTGGCAAAACGATTATAAACTACTTTTAGATAAAATAAAAGATAAATTAGGCGATAATATAAGAACATTTGAAGTTGTGACTCATCGTTATACCAGCAGAGCAAAAGGCGTTATTACAAATATCTTTCCGGAAACAAAGCTTGATATGGAGGATTCCAAAAGAAAATTTAAAATGGGGCAATTCGGATATGGTAAGTATGTTTATGAAAAAGACAAAATAAATGAAGCAAGAGAATTTTTTAAAAGCGAAATTGAGAGAAGATTTAAAAGCGCTGAATTATTATATGTCGTTTAAGCGCTCCTTATGATTGCTTAATTCTTCCCAATTATACAAAATAGATATTTTGTATAATTGGGAAGATAAAATTTCAATTATCCCTATTTCTGCTCAATTAAAGGTATTATGGAGCCTATATCGTGCAATTCTGACTTTTCATCAAGAATAATAATTGAAACATTATGTTCTTTTAAAAAATCCTGAATACGATTATATTCAGGATGCTTTTTTATATTCCCGCAGAACGCTAAAATGTTTTCGCTAAGTTTTCCGCAGCAGCCTCCTATAAAACCATAATTATAACCGTTCAGCTTTATAAACCCTTCTTTTATAAGCAGCACATCTATCCCAACATTCATGGCCGCTTTGGCTATACTTTTATCCGCTGTAATTATTGCATTCTCACTTACTACGCAGACAGAACATTTTGCATATCCTTGTTTTATATCTATAATTTTTATATTCTCATTATTATAATAATCTAAATTATAATAATCTAATAATTCTGTTGCCGTATTACCCATTTTGCAAAAAATATAATTACCAATTCTGGCTGCATTTAAAGCTATATCCTCAGGATATTCTTTCGCAAGTTTTTTACTTATTGGTATTAACTCAAAGCCTAACTCTTTTAAACGCTCATAAACGTCCCGATTGCTGTCTGAATTATAGTAAACAATTTTGTTATTACCAACATGGTGAAAAAGCATATCCGGATGTGCCGATACCTGTGGCTGAATATCTGGGCATGGATTTACCGTAATTGGCTCAATTCCAAACCTTTTTAAGTCGTCTAAGACCGCTTGGCCTGCATCGGCTGATATTAAAACCGCTTTAACTTTACTTTTTGGCAAATTTGGACTGTTTACGAATTTCAAACAAGCTGTCTCTCCTATTCATGACGCAAGGCGTCTACAGGTTTTAGATTTGCCGCCTTATAAGCTGGGTATACACCAAATACTACACCCGTTAATAACGCAAATATTATTGAATAAATAATCGAAGATGCTTTTAAACAAAACTTTAGATTTATTGCCTTTGAAATGATAAGTGAGATTGTTGAACCAAGCAAAACCCCAATGACTGCTCCGATTATCGAGATTGATAATGCTTCAAACAAAAATTCGAACAATATATAGATTTTTTTCGCTCCGATTGCTTTCTTAATTCCAATCTCTTTGGTTCTTTCATTTATAGAAAATAATAAAACTGTCATAATGCCAAGGCCTGCAACGATAATCGAGATTCCTCCGAATGCGGATACAACAAGCGTCAAAATACTGAGAATATTAGACATATGCTCTTTTTGTTTTAGCATATTAGAAAATGTATATGTGTTGCCGCCATGAAAATTGGATAATGCAGTCACAATACTATTTCCCGTATTTTCTATGTCCTCGTTGTCGGTTCCTTTTATCATTATTTGGTCATAACCATCTCTGAGGCGCAAATCTTCTGCCGTCGTATAAGGCAAATAGACAAAAGTAGGCATATATTCCCCTACAAAATTATACAGCAAACTGCTGCCGGACTCAACAATACCGCATATCTTAAATGTTTCATATTCATTGCCTAAAAAGAGAGATACTTCTTTTCCTGTAATATTCGGTCTTTTATAAATTTCTCTCGCAAAAGTGTCATCGATAAGACAGACTTTCGCATGTGATTCTACTTGAGACTTAGAAAACATTTTCCCGTATGATATTTTGAGAGAAATCATATCTTCTGCACTGCTGTCAACGCCCCATAACAATGCGTTTTTCTGCTGTCCTCTGAGAACTGCATTGCCAGCCTGCATAATAAGCGGCATTGCATTCTTTACGCCTTTTATTTTCTTGCAAATTTTTAAGTCTTCGTCGGATAGCATTGCGTTAGTATCATACATATTTTCTTTTTGCTGCGAAATATTTATTCCGTTGATTCCAAGATTGTCAAGCTGAGCTGTTACAGAATTTTTTGCGCTATTTCCGATTGCGCTTATTATTATCACCGACGCTACGCCAATGACAATGCCGCTGATTGTAATTATACTTCTGAATTTTTTGCGTCCAAGATTACGCCACGCACAGATAAAAAACTCATGCACCGGCCGTCCCCCCTGCCCTTTTCAGCTTATTCTAACAAGATCACCGTTTTTTAAATTATCAGGAGAATCATCAATAACAATTTCGCCAGATTTAATACCATTAATTATCTCTATTCCACTATCGTCTTCACTGCCTGTTTTCACTATCCTCTTTTCCGCTGTTCCATTTTTAAAAATAAAGACATACTCATTGCCGCTATCATCCTGTCTTAAAGCTGAATATGGCACTTTTACAACATTGCTTTTTTCAGAGGTTTTGATCGCCAAGTCTACCGAGGCTCCAGGCATCAAATTGCAATTTTTCTTGTTTATAGAAACAATTATGCCAACCATGTTTTTCGTACTATTATCAGTTGTCACTTTTTCTACCACAGGGTATATTTGCTTTACCGTACCGTAATATGTTTCTGTAAACCCTGAGCCTGTTATTATAGCAGTTTGCCCCACTTTTACATTTTTAATATTATTTTCATCAACCATTGCCTTAATTTGAAGGCTGTTAAGGTCGGAAATCGTAGCAACTACTGTACCGGCCGGTATTATACCTCCGGCTCCGTCTGCAATACTTGTAATTACTCCTGATATAGGTGCTTTTATACATTCTTCAATTGTTTTTATTACATTCTCTTTTTCTTCGTTGTTTATGAAACTATTGCTGACAGTATCAGTTTCATAACTTTCTGAATTATTTTTAATTTTATCAGTCAAACTATTGTATGTGTCATTTGTAATTATGCCAGAATTCAGTGCTTGCTGAAGTGCATTTAAAGCATCGCTGCTTGACATCTGCGCATTAGTTTCAGGCTTTGAAAATGTTACACTATTTGTGGCATTTGCTTCCTTAGTTACAGTCTCATCGATATCAAAAAGTATACTCCCCTTCTCTACCCTGTCTCCTATATTAAAAAGGTTTTGATTGATTTTAACTTGGTATGGCAGCGCAATCTCCCTTTTAACAAGAGCTTCTACAGTTCCAGAACAATTAACTGTAGAAATTACGCTTGTATTCATGATTTTTATTGCCTTTACCGATTTATATGAATTTTTTATACCTATAGGTATAAAAATTGAGCCAACAATTAACAGCGCTGTAACAGCAAATAAGCATATATACTTTTTCAATAATATCACCTCTTAGAACTTTACTCCTGAACAGTATTATTTTAACTAAACAGTTTAATATTATTAGGGCTATATGAAAATTAATCCAAGAATATTTACTATTTTATATGATACAATATTTGTAACTACACTATATAACGCAGTGGAGGGGTTTAATTGAGTTTTGTGCATTGCTCCTGCGACTGCAAATATCAAAAAGACGGATATTGCAATCTTGAAAAAGCTTCAGAAATTACAAATGTCAGAAAAAAAGACGGATGTCTATTCTATGTTTCCTCATCTGAACGGAAAAACGAAGGTTATTCTATGAAATATTAATGTTAAATATGGGGCTGTATCAGATCGCATATAAATTCTGCGTCGGATACAGGCCTTTGTTTTATAAAATTTTGAAAGTAGATACAATATTATTAAAAAAATAAGCCTTATGCCGATCTAATATCGGCATAAGGCTACGTAATATCTATGTTATTATGCCAAGTGATGAACAACATCATTCTGCTGAAATTGCTTCATAAGCTTGCCTGACGGTCTTAACTGGAATAATCTCTAAGCCAAAGTCTTTTTGTTTTAATGTCCTCATATTCTGATATGGAATAACAACTCGTTCAAAGCCTAATCTCGCAATTTCAGAAATTCTGATGTCAGCCCTGTTTACAGCACGCAGTTCACCTGCAAGTCCAACTTCTCCAAAAGCTGCTGTTTTTGAATCGATCGGCTTATCTTTTAAACTTGAAATTAGCGAAATCGAAACAGCTAAATCAGCGGCAGGTTCATCAAGTTTAAGCCCGCCAACTACGTTTATATAAGCGTCCAAATTTGAAAAATAGTACCCTGCCCTTTTTTCAAGAACAGCAAGAAGCACTGCCATTCTGTTATAATCAAACCCTGCTGACATTCTACGCGGCGTACCAAATCCGGTTTTTGACACGAGAGCCTGCACTTCCGCCAAGACTGGACGTGAACCTTCCATAATGCAAGCCACGCAAGTTCCCGATACATTTACAGGTCTGCCCGACAAAAGCAGCATTGATGGATTATCAACTTCCCGCAAGCCATCGTCGGCCATTTCAAACACGCCAATCTCATTAGTTGAGCCAAACCTATTTTTTGCAGCCCTTAATATGCGGAAAGGCATGTTTCTTTCGCCCTCAAAATAAAGTACAGTATCAACTATATGTTCCAGCACCTTTGGGCCGGCAACAGCGCCCTCTTTATTTACATGACCCACAATAAACAGCGCAGTCTTGCTTGCCTTGATAACTGACATTAGCTCCTGTGTGCATTCTCGTACCTGACTTACGCTTCCCGGCGAAGATGATAATTCATCTTTATACATCGTTTGAATAGAGTCAACAATAGCAATATCAGGAGACTGGTCAACTATTGTATTTGACACAATATCTATGTCAGTTTCAGCAAGCAGCAAAAGATTCGGATTTGTAACACCCAGCCTTTCTGCACGCAGTTTTATTTGCCTTACAGACTCCTCGCCGGTTATGTATAATATTTTTTTATCTTCGCCAATAGAACGGCATACCTGAAGCAGTAATGTAGACTTTCCTATTCCGGGGTCACCGCTTAACAGTATCAATGAGCCTTCTACAATTCCTCCACCGAGCACCCTGTCAAGTTCTTTTATCCCCGATGTTATACGCTTTTCAGTTTCATAAGATAATGAATTCAGTGTTATAGGCCGTCCAACCGCTGCTTTTCGTTCAATATTTTTGACTGAAACGCGCTCTGGCTGAACAATTTCTTCAGTCATGGAATTCCATTCACCGCATTCAGGGCATTTTCCGGCCCATTTGGGAGACTGAAACCCACATTGTGAGCATACAAACATTGTTTTAGCTTTATTTGCCACTATTACACTTCCGTTTCTGGCTAAGAACAATAATCTAATGTTCCGCAATAAATTGCAAAAGCCATTTTATATTGATATTCACTACTGTTTAATTTTTTTGCTTCATCCGGATTTGATAAGAAACCGCATTCTACCATAACTGCCGGTATTTTTGCGTGATATAGAATATATAAATCCTTTCCTGCCGGCTTGATTACCCTTTCATTTTCGGGCTGAAGCAACTCTTTTACATTCGACTGTATAAGTGAAGCAAGTATCTTGCTGTCTTCATTGTTTTTTGAATAAAATACCTGCGTTCCTGAATACTTTGATTCAGTATACATATTCTGATGGATACTTAAAAATATAGCATCCGGGTATTTCTCAAGCAATTTGGAACGGTTATGTATGTCTGAAACCTTTTTTTCCCTGATTGTTTTGCTGTCCTTATCATGTATAGAACGGTCATCTTCCCTGGTCATCACTACATTAAAACCGGATGCTTCAAAGAGGGTCCGCAGTTTAAGGGATATCGAAAGATTAATATCCTTTTCGACAATATCGTTATATCCTACTGCTCCCCCATCAACCCCTCCATGGCCTGGATCAATTATTATAGTATTCTTTTGCTTTTCTATATTGTTGGCTGCAAATACATTCTTTACTTGGTCAATGGAAATAACTCCTGCTGCTATCAAACAAACTCCAACAAATGCAACAATCAATCCAATTCTAAGTTTTAACATTGCTGCGGGCGTTTTGATAATGCGGATTTTCAAAAGACCACCCCTCGAAAACATTATGCGAAAGGTGGCCAAAGTATAACGAGTTATGTTTACATATTTTTCTTAGACTGAGACTTGGGAGCCGGTTTATTCTTTTTATAAATCAGTTTTGGAAGTATCGCAAAATGATACCATCCGCTGATATATCCTAATCCTGAAAAAAGCGGTATTATGAGTAAAACAGCGAAACAAGCAATGGGGATTTTCATATATCCGTCCCCGAGAATAATAAATTGAATATTTACAATATGATATATGACATTAACAACATTGCTAAAGATATTATTTAAATCCGCTGTGGCTAACACCAAAATAGTTAAAATTACATTAGGTATGATTGATAATAAACCTGCAACAAAACCTTTGGCCATGAACTTTTTCATATGTCCATATTTTACTCTGTTAGGGTCTCTGTTGCCTTCTCTCCACGCAGAGCTGTAAATAGCCCCTTCTGTTATCAACATAGCAATGGCCGCTAAGAATATTCTTCCGCCCGTAGTAGCAACAAGTCCGCCCTCTGTTGCCTCATTTTCAAAATATGAAACTGAATTCGACGATGAAGATGTCGGTGCTGAGGAAGATTTCGAAGACGGTGTTGCACCAAGGGGAGCCAATGAAATAATTATAAAAAATGATAAAATAAAACCAACTACAAATGACCCTAATATTGAAAGCGAAAGCTTAAATGTTGTTTTTTTTAACATCATTCCACCTCAAACTTAGTCGTCTTTCAAATAATTATAGTACAAACCCTTTCAATTGACAATGAAACTTTCAAACTTTAGCACATAGTAATAGTAAAAATAATTTTTAAAACATATTCTTTAACGATATAAAAGTTTTTAGGGGGCCAATATGAGCAAACTTAATAATATTGCATTTTATGTACTTGTTTTTACGCTTATATCGGCAACAATACTTCTGTTTTCCCGAACACTCTCACTTTATATAACTTCAATGACCAAATCGCCTGTCCCAAAGAACCATTATTCAATATTAATTGACTTGGAAGAAAAGAAGCTATATTTATTAAACAACGGAAAGCTTTATAAAAAGTACCCTTGTGCCGTTGGAGCTCCGTCTACCCCTTCCCCAATCGGAAGTTTCAAGATTAATAGAAAAGAAAAATGGGGTGAAGGTTTTGGCGGTTATTGGATGGGCATTAATTGTAGCTGGGGAAATTACGGCATACACGGTACAACAATGCCGTCGACAATAGGCAGCGAAGCGTCCCACGGATGTTTTCGGATGTATAATAAAGACGTTGAAGAGTTATATAACCTTGTTCCGATAGGAACGGTTGTTTCTGTTACCGGAGGATGTTATGGCGCCTTTGGAAAGGGATTTAGAGTAATAACCCCGTATATGTATGGACGCGACGTTCAGGTGGTCCAGCAGCGTTTAAAAAAGTTAGGGTATTATGACAGTTATTGTGATGGCATATATGAATCTGAATACTTTAAACGCGCGGTTCATAGATTTCAGCGCGACCATGGGCTGCCAATATCCGACAACATCGATATGAAAACTCTAAACGCTTTAGGGTTCATAATGATGGATTAAAATGCTATCCCTTCAATTTCAAGCAAGCGCTGCTTTAAACTTATAAGATTACTTTTACCGCAAAATCCTCCTATCATCCCGTCAGAGCGGATAACTCTATGACATGGTACTATAATCGGTATTGGATTTCTTGAAACAGCTCCGCCAACAGCACGCGCTCCTTTTACCCCTGCCATAGATGTCAGTTGACCATAAGTAACAGTGGTGCCATACGGCACTGTTTTTAGAGCGTTATATATTTTCTGCTGAAAAAGTGTAGCATAAATTTTAATTGGAACAGTAAATTTTTTAAGTTTGCCGGCAAGATAACTTCTTATTTCTCTTTCACATGCCTCGCACAAATTATTTGAACCACAGAGCTCATAGTTTTTAATATTCTGTTTCAGCCATAAGTCAGAATTGCCAATTCCAAATGAAAGATTTATAATATAATTGTCAGTACATATGACTTGAAAATCAGTTATATCTGTTTTAAACGTTTTCATATAAAGTTTCATAACAATTTCTCCTTAAATAAGGGGTTAGAAAAATAAATGGATATACGTTTATATAATGCATCGTGCAAAACAGTTAAAGATTTCCTCGTGTATATGGAAACAATAAGAGGAAAATCACCAAGAACTGTTAACGAATATGCATTGGATCTAAGAACCTTTTTTCGCTTCATAAAACGAAAACGCGGTCTTGTTGATAGTAAAGTAGACTTTGAAGATATAACTGTAGACGATGTAGATGTTGAGACTATTGCTTCCGTTACACTTGGAGATATCTATGAGTATCTGATATATATACAAAATGAGCGTCATAACAACGCTTCGACAAGGGCGCGGAAGGTTTCAAGCCTTAAAACATTTTACAAATACGCCTGTGATAAGGTTGGAATTGTAAAAGAAAATCCGACAATTAATCTTGAAACGCCGAAAAAGAAAAAATCACTGCCCAAGTACCTTTCGCTTGAAGAGAGTCTAAAGGTCCTCGAAGGTATTGATGGCGAATACAAAGAAAGAAATTACTGCATAATCACTTTATTTTTGAACTGCGCTTTGCGGTTGTCTGAACTTGTAGGGATAAATTTTGGAGATATACATAAGGATTATATAAAGGTTACTGGAAAAGGAAATAAGGAGCGAAATATTTACCTTAATAAAGCTTGCATTGATGCTATTAACAGATATAAAAAAGTAAGACCTTATAATAACGTAAAAGATAAAGATGCATTTTTTATCAGCAGACTTGGCAAAAGGATTAGTCCGAAAACTGTTCAGTGGATCGTTTATCGGTTTCTTGATCAAGCTGGGCTCAGTGGAAAAGGTTATTCTGTACATAAGCTGCGCCATACTGCAGCAACTCTTATGTACCAGCAAGGCGGCGTTGATATCCGTGTCCTTAAAGAAATTCTCGGCCATGAAAGCCTGTCTACAACGGAAATATATACTCACCTGTCAAGCACTCAGGCAAAACACGCCGTGGAAAGTTCTCCCCTTGCCAATGTAAAATTCAATAAAGAGAAAGATAAGACTGAATAACAAAAATTCCATGTGTGTTTACACATGGAATTTTTTATTATCTTTCGCGGCCTCTATCTTTAAAGATGATATCTTCATCATCTTCATTATCTGAATCCTCATCCTTTGGCATCATGTATTTATCAATTACATGCCATGAATTAAATACGATTATAAAACCAAATGTACTCAGTATAAGAAACGGGATCAGGAACAACGTCAACGGACTAAATAAATAAACGACTAATGCCAACAAACCGCAAAAGAATGTTATGACAATGTTGTAACCTAAACCTGCAAAAGCAAAAATAAAAGCATTTTTTAAAATTTGCCTAATGTTAAGATAAAATGTTATGAGCATTGGGAAAATGTAATACTGCATAAAAACAAATATTACAGTAAACAGGATACTTAAAACAAAGGGAATAGAAAATATATTGTTTGTTGATATCTGTTGATAGTAGAAATTAAGTGAAAAGCTTATGATAAAGAATGCAACGAAATCAATCGTACCGATTATCAAGGACTGTTTCCAGTTCTTTTTCATCGTGTCAATGAAATCAGCCCAAATAAATACAGGCATTTCACGCGCAAAGTTACGCAGTACATAAGTAAAACCAGAGGTGACAACTGCAATACCTATAAATGGTATCATTGAAATATAATATAAAACTGGATTAGGGAAATACGTGTTTACCAAAATGAACGGGATAAAAAAAGGTATGCATAAAACGAAGTAAAGCATATTTACTTCGATAAGTTTCCAAAATTTCCTGAAGTAAAGTTCAAAAAACAGAAAGAAGCTTTTCTTCTTTGGCTCATCCTTGCTGACGCCCCGTCCAGGTTTAGCATAGTTTCCGAAACCTAAAAAACCCATTTACTACTCCTACTTTATTTAAATTTCTTTAATTATTATATCATAAAATCATGCTCTTGGGTGACATTTATTATAAACTTCTCTGAAATGGTTGCTTACAATCTGTGTATACACTTGTGTTGAAGAAATATCGGCATGACCGAGCATTTCTTTAATTGACTTCAAATCAGCTCCATTTTCAAGCAAATGAGCGGCAAACGAGTGCCTCAAGGTGTGAGGCGTTATCGTTTTATTTATCCCCGCTTGTTTCGCATATTGCTTTATTATTTTCCAAAAACCTTGTCTGGACAATCTTCCGCCGTTATGATTGACAAAAAGTGCGCGATTGCCGTCTAATTGATATTCATTGCCCAATAAAACGAGGTAATTCATTACTGCATCAATCGCGTCTTTATATACGGGAATTATTCTACTTTTATATTCGCCTCGGCAATAAAGTATGCCCAATTCAAGGTTTATATCACTTATATTAAGCGAAACCAACTCTGACACTCTTATACCCGTAGCATATAAGAGCTCAAGCATAGCTTTGTCACGACAGCCTTTAAAATCCTCGCATGAAGGTTGGCTGAGCAGTAAATCAACCTCTTCACTTGTTAGTATTTCCGGTAAACGTTTCTTTTCATGTGAAAGCATTAGCCCTAACGCGGGATTTTGATGTGCTTCTCCTATCGCAATAAGATACTTATAAAAGCACCTTACGGATGCAGCACAGCGTACTATCGTCGACTCCGATTTTCCTTTCTTTTGCAATAATTCAATAAAGTCTAAAACATCAGAAGTGGAAATATCGGAGAGATTTTTCTTTTTAATATTTATAACATAATCTAAATATTGCGATATATCACGTTTATAAGCGTCAATCGTATTGGCTGACGCTGATTTTGTAGTCTCTAAATAGACAATAAATCCTGTTAAATAATCGACCACTTAATTTCATTTCCCTTCTGTTTCCATAAGAATGCTCTTTAAATGAAATCAAATCCGCGCAAAAGAAGTAAAGCTGCAGTCTATATTAAGAAAGAAATATTTTAGAAAAAAGTATTATGGATAAAGCTTGAATTATTGAGGCAATGGCAGCTAATACAAAACATATCGCATATTTAAAACAATATGTCCGAAACATAATAGTGAGGTTCTTTTGCACCCCACGCAAAACCACATGTGATATCTGCTTTGAAAATTTGAAACCTTCCCTGCTTGCAACAATTATTGCAAGCACTGTAATTAATGCCTGAGGTAGAATAAACAGCAAACATATAAGAAGGCCCTTTGCTCCAAATCTTATATATATAGAAGCCATTGATGCGCCAGTAAATGTTCCATACAGAATCGGTATTACAAATTCAAAGGGAAATCCGACAGCACAGAGACCTAACAAGTAAGATATACATATAAGCGCGGCAGAAGGAAAAAATGAACAAACAGCAAGAGACAAAAATCCTTTTGACGCGGCTTCTGATGAAACTAAATCCTGCATAAAAAAACCGGTACCTTCAAGTGCCGACTTTGTTACACCGGCCGAATTGATGTATATAGAACCCGTTAAAATACCGGCTAATACAAGAACCATAAACAGCAAATACTGCCTAAGCAGAGCTCGTTTTACATTTTTAGAAAGCTGCGTATTTTGTCTTGAATGTTCTTTAATCCGTGTTCTATTACGTTCCAAGGGCTTGACCTCCTTTTGCATATCTTTTTGAAATTTATATGCAAAAGGAGTTTTTCTTATAACCTAAGGGTTTTGTCTATTTGCCGAGTTCCTCCGCCCGTTTAGTACAGCGCTGCATTGCATCAATTATCGCGCCCTCGAAATCATGCTCATAAAGGGCTTCAAGAGCCTTCAGAGTTGTGCCACCCGGCGAAGAGACCATTTTAATTAGCTCATCCGGCGAATAACCGGAAGACATTATCATCTTAGCTGAGCCTTCAAGTGTTTTTGCAATAAGACCTTTTGCAGTATCGTAATCAATTCCCTGCTTGACAGCGCCGTCGATTACTGCCTTTGCAAAAAGGTAAACATAAGCAGGGCTGCTGCTATTGACCGAGATAACAGCATTCATTTTATCTTCCGGCAGAATATCAACACTGCCGCCCGCTTCAAATATCCTCTTTACTTTATCAAATTGCTGATCCGTTACAGGCGCTACATGGCAAAGCGCCGTCGCACCACATCCGAGAAGCAGCGGAGTGTTCGGCATTGCGCGTACGACAAGGCTGTCCTTGCCCAATTTGGATTTTATAAATTTTGTAGATATTCCTGCGGCAATACTGACTATTATTTTGCCATCGGTGTATCCGCGGAGAGCATCAAGGACTTCATCATAATTCTGCGGTTTTACAGACAGAAAAATAATATCGCTGTTTTTTGCAGCAGCTTCATAGGTGTCATATACATTAATTCCACGTTTGGCAAATTTTTTGCATTTTTCACGGCTTATATCAATTACTCCGATATCTGATGCTTCACAAACCTTTTTGGAAAGTATGCCTTCAATTATCGCACCAGCCATATTTCCAGCGCCAATGAAACATATTTTATCAGCCACACTATCACCTGCCAAATAAGATAAAAAACGCGGATACTCAAAAAATATGATAATACTTTTTGCTTTTCTAATCAATAAATGGAGGCATATTTATCTAAAATTGTGACAAATTCACAAACATTACGACATAATTAAAGTTAATATGACAAAACTACGATGTTAATTATCAGCAAGAGCAGCTTTTATCATAAGGGCACATTCGAGCCTTTTCTTTTCCAATTCGCAGGAAATCTCCAAAGGCATCAACATATCTCCGTTATAAAGCTGGTTATTGGCATTGCAGCCACCGGAACAGAAAAACCTTGCCCAACATTCAGAACATTTTTTCTTTGTAAAAATGTTCGTCTTAGAGAATGTTGTCTTTAAATCGTTGTCAAAGCTGCCGTTTTGATCCAGTACATTGCCCATCTTGAAACCTTTTTGGCCAACAAACTGGTGACAAGGATAGATATCACCGTCAGGCGTTACAGCAATATATTCATTGCCGCAACCACAGCCCTTAAGCAGTTTAAGAATACACGGGCCTTCGTTTAAATCAATCATAAAGTGGAAGAAGTTAAAGCCCTTCCCTTTCTTTCTGCGTTCAAGATACGCTATTGCAAGCTTTTCATACTCTTTGAAGATCTGCGGCAAATCTTCTTTTTTTATGGCATAAGGTGAATTTTCATCACAAACAACAGGTTCTACAGAAATCTGGTCAAACCCCTCGTCTGCGAGATGAAGGACGTCCGAAGCGAAATCGAGGTTCTGATGGGTAAATGTGCCGCGCACATAATATTCTCCCCCGTTTCTGCGTTCGACGAGTTTTTTATACTTGCCGATTATCTCGTCGTAACTGCCCCTTCCGTCTGCATGAGGGCGCATTTTATCATTAACTTCACGACGCCCGTCGATCGACAGTACGACGTTCTTCATTTCGCGGTTTATGAAATCAATTTTCTCGTCGTCAAGCAATACGCCGTTTGTTGTTATCGTAAATCTAAAATGCTTATTATACTCTTTCTCTAACTTTCTGCCGTATTCGACTAATCGCTTTACAACGTCAAAATTCATTAACGGCTCTCCGCCAAAGAAATCAACCTCAAGATTATGCCTTGATCCAGAATTCTTTACAATAAAATCAAGGGCTGCTTTTCCGACCTCAAACGGCATAAGTTTTCTTCCGCCGCCAAAGTCACCGGTTGACGCAAAGCAATATTTGCAACGAAGGTTGCAGTCATGCGCAACATTTAAGCACATTGATTTTATCGGAGCTTTGGAAGTATCACCTGCGAATTGCTTAATGTCGTCTTTTGAGCAGAATACCCCATCTTTATGTAATTCATAAAGCTCAGACCATGCTTCTTTAAGTTCACTTTCAGTATAAGTATTTGAAAGTTTATCAAAGGCTTCTTTGGGAAGCTCATTTGTCATATTCTCATCGGCAAAAGCAGACAATTCATAAGAAATATCGTCTAAGACATGAACAACGCCTGTGCATACATCCAGCACAATATTATATCCATTAAGGGAAAATCTATGTAGCATAAAGTTGCTCCTTTATATTATCCACGACAGTATTTTTAAGCGTAAAAATTCAGGGACGCTTAACGTCCCTGAATTATGAATTAATTTGAAGAGTTACTTTTCGCATTTCTGATTAGCTACCGTACAAGAAGTCTTGCAGGCTGATTGGCACGAAGCCTGACATTCTCCGCATCCGCCTTTAGCGGCAGTGGCTTTGAGATTCCTATTGTTAATTGTTTTAATGTGTTTCATGTTTAAGCCTCCGATAAATGCTTTTACATCAATAATCTGTATTAATTGATGGCAATATTATAACACAAGCAATATTGATTTTCAATTTATTGAGTCATAATTTTTGACTTCTACGACTGTTTACGCCGACAACACCGCCGATTCCACCGGAAACCAGGGATACGACCGCTTTTATTAATGCGGATACTTTCGCACCATTACCCTGAACTGCAGCGCCTGCGAGCATCATAATTAAAAATAATACTAACCCTATCAAAGCGCCGACAATGAGCCCTGATTTTCCGAACATTTTTGCACTGACAAATCCGCCAACAATGCTTCCAATAGAAACTGAAATAGCAGATAAGGTCGGAACCACGCCTTCAGGAATATCGCGTACAGTCATTATGAAAGAAAATATCAGGAGTAAGATTATACTCGTAATTATTCCTACAATAAGACCGGTAAGAAAATTTGCTGCAGCACGCGATATGTTTTTTCGGCTATTTGCCGCGGTTGTATCGGCTCTCAATTAAATCCCCTCTTAATCTTAAACTTTGCTGTTAAGCCAGTGTTTTACTGTCATTCATATATATTTAAAGTAAATCGAAACTATGACAAGATGTTTTAAGGGGATTTTCTATTTAACAAAATCAATCATCATGAATTGTTTCAACCGACTGAATTGCCCATTTCTTAATACGGATCTTATTGCGGTCGGCACCAGTTTCAATAACAACAGAGTCTTCCTTTATTGAAACAACACGCCCAATAATTCCACCGACAGTTGTTACATTATCGCCAACTTGCAGCGAATTGCGCATTTCCTGTACTTTTTTCTCCTTCTTGCGCTGCGGTCTTATAAAGAAAAAATAAAACAAGACGAATATTAAGATAAGAGGACCAAAGGTCACCAACATGGCAGCAGCCGTATTTTCATTAGTTGCTGCTGATGAGGTTGACGCTGAGGCGGCCGCACCGACAACAAGGTTTTCAAAATACATCATTAAATTTCACACCCCCGAATTTATATGCCGCTCAAACAGCATAAGTACACTTTATTATAAACATATTTTTCCCCAATGGCAAGACTTGTGAACCACTAAATTCAAAGAAATATTTCAAATACGTTTATCAATTTTTTCAGAAACACGTTTTCTAAACTCATTAAAGGTTCCATTGTCTAATGCATCCCGAATCTTTTGCATCAGCGTATTATAGAAATAAAGATTATGCATAACCGACAGCCTCATTGCCAGCATCTCCTGTGCCTTAAACAGGTGGTGTATATAGGCTCTCGAAAAGTTCCGGCATGTCGGGCAATCACATTCAGGATCTATCGGCAACGTATCTCTTTCATATTTGGCATTCATAAGATTCCGCTTGCCGGACCATGTGAATACATGCGCATGGCGGGCATTACGGCTTGGCATTACACAATCGAAAATATCTACACCCAACGCCACGGCTTCAATAATATTAAGCGGTGTACCTACTCCCATAAGATAGCGTACTTTATGCTGCGGCATATATTGTTCAACGCAATCTATAATGTGGTACATTTCCTCCGCGCTTTCGCCGACAGCCAGTCCTCCTATTGCATATCCATCAAGGTCAAGTTCTGCAATTTTTTTCATATTATCTATGCGCAGGTCATCATATGTTGCACCTTGATTTATGCCAAAAAGCATCTGTTCTTTATTTACAGCAACGCCATCCGCTTTAAGTCTGTCAAGCTCTTCTTTGCAGCGGTATAACCACCTTATAGTCCTCTCCGAGGATTTTTTTGCATATTCATATTCTGCAGGATTAGCCACACATTCATCAAAGGCCATTGCAATCGTTGAACCGAGATTTGCCTGTATCCTCATGCTTTCCTCAGGGCCCATGAAAATCCGGCGCCCGTCAATATGCGAGGCGAAATGCACGCCTTCTTCTGTAATTTTTCTGAGAGAGGATAAAGAAAATACTTGAAAACCACCGCTGTCGGTGAGAATTGGCCTTTGCCAGTTCATAAACTTGTGCAGCCCGCCGAGATCGCGAATAACCTCATCGCCAGGCCGCAGATGAAGATGATAGGTATTGCAGAGGGCAACTTGACACTTTAACCCAACAAGGTCAAGCGCTGATATGCCGCCCTTTATAGCGGCACTTGTAGCAACATTCATAAAGGCAGGCGTCTCAACCTCTCCATGAACAGTCTTTAACCTACCTCTGCGGGCTCTGCCCTCCATCTTTATAAGTTCAAACATAAATGTTTATTATCCTCCGCGAATATTTTAAATCAGTATATAAACATAGCGTCGCCAAAGCTATAGAACCGATATTTTTCTTTGATGGCTTTCTCGTAAGCTGCTAATACATGTTCCCTGCCTGCAAAAGCTGAAACAAGCATAATTAAAGTGCTCTCCGGCAAATGGAAATTAGTAATCAACGCGTCTATCGCTTTGAACTCATAACCAGGATAAATAAATATGCCTGTCCAACCTTCTGAAGCCTTTATTCCGCCGTCAAGATGAGCAACCGTTTCAAGAGTCCTGCAGCTTGTGGTACCAACCGCTATGACTCGTCCGCCTTTCTTTTTAGTCTCCAATATAAGATCAGCAGTTTCTTGCGGCAGCTCATAATGCTCAAAGTGCATTACATGGTCTTCTATATTTTCAGTTTTGACTGGTCTGAAAGTTCCTACTCCAACATGAAGGGTAACAAATCCAATTTTTACACCTTTGGCTTTTATGCGTTCAAGAAGTTCAGGCGTGAAATGCAGACCGGCAGTAGGAGCCGCGGCCGAACCCGGCTTTTTTGAATAAACAGTTTGGTAACGCTCTTTATCCTCAAGTTTATGTTTAATATAATGCGGAAGCGGCATTTCCCCAATTTTCTCAAGCAATTCAAAGAAATTTCCGTCATAAGTAAACTTAACTATCCTGTTGCCGCCTTCTACAATTTCAAGGATCTCTGCCTTCAGAAGTCCGTCTGCAAAAATAAACCTTGCTCCCGGTTTTGCAATACGTCCGGGTTTAAGCAACACTTCCCATGTATCTTTGCCCTTTTGTGTCAAAAGGAGAAATTCTATATGGCCTCCTGTCCCTTCCTTGACTCCATAGATACGCGCCGGCAGTACCCTGGAGTCGTTAAGAATAAGACAGTCCGAGGGGTTCAGCATGTCTACGATATCATAAAAATGATAGTCTCCTGTCTCACCTGTTTTCCTGTTTAGTGTCATTAGCCTTGAGGCGTCACGCTGTTTAAGTGGCTCCTGAGCAATAAGCTCTTCAGGTAGGTCGTAATAAAAGTCCGATTTTTTCATATTCTCCTCCTAAAACAGCCGCACATAATTGACCGTCGAACATTTTCATATTTGCTACATCATTTATTGCTATAAACGATATAAATGTTTGAACCTGCAATAAATTTTAATCCAAAATGTTTGACATAAGAGCGGTAAAATGATAATATAAATAAAAAATATTTTAGCAAAGTATTATTTTCTGAATTTTAATAATGAAAATAATACATAACTGCTTTTTTATTTTGGCATATAATGTGATAGAGGCGCGTTTTTAAAGAGTAACTATACTGAAGCTGCCAGAGCTAGTGATGTATAGTGAAAGGTAAAAACGCCGAAGGGATCTGCTGGCAACAGATTGCCTGGTTGTTTGGCCAATAGCCAACCGACTGTCATCATGCAATGATGAAGAGCTATCGCTTATTGTGCATACACCATAGACTGGCACATAGCGTCAGCTTTTATATTATATTGCATGAAAGGCCGGTTTTCAACCGGTTTTTTTATTGTAATCAATTTTAAATCAATTGGCAACATTTTATTTAAGCATTTTTGTGAGCAATTTAGTAACATTAAATTACGTTATGGAGGAATATTAATGAAAAAATACAAAGTCGGTATAATCGGAGCAACAGGCATGGTTGGCCAGCGTTTTGCAACCCTTCTTCAAAATCATCTTTGGTTTGATATTGAAGTTCTTGCTGCAAGCGCAAGATCGGCCGGCAAAACCTATGAAGAGGCTGTTGGAAACAAATGGGCTATGTCGGTCCCAATTCCTGAAAATTTAAAAAACAAGATTGTTTTAGATGCTTCTGCCGACCTTAAGAAAATTGCTTCAAGTGTAGATTTTGTATTTTGTGCTGTAAATATGAAAAAAGACGAGATAAAATCTCTTGAAGAAGCTTATGCAAAAGCAGAATGTCCCGTAATTTCAAACAACAGCGCAAACCGTTTTACACCTGATGTGCCAATGATTATTCCTGAAATTAATGCGGATCACGCTCAAATTATTCCTTTTCAGCGCAAACGACTCGGAACAAAGCGCGGGTTTATCGCGGTTAAAAGTAACTGCTCCCTTCAAAGCTATGTTCCGGCACTCAATGCGCTAAAGGAGTTCGGTGTTACAAAGGCATTGGCCTGTACATATCAAGCAATTTCTGGCGCAGGCAAAACATTTGAAACTTTCCCCGACATAGTAGATAACGTAATTCCTTATATCGGCGGCGAAGAGGAAAAATCAGAAAAAGAGCCGTTAAAAATCTGGGGCAGCATAAAAGACGGTGTTATTGTTCCGACAACAACTCCATCTATCACGACCCAGTGCATCCGCGTTCCTGTTTCTGATGGACATCTCGCAGCGGTATTTGCAAGCTTTGAGAAAAAACCAGAACTTGATGAGATTATTAATAAATGGGTTTCATTTAAGGGCCGAGCTCAGGAACTCGAATTGCCAAGTGCTCCGAAACAGTTCCTGCACTATTTCGCAGAAGACGACAGGCCGCAGACGAAACTTGACCGCAATCTTGAAGGCGGAATGGCTGTATCAATAGGGCGTCTGCGCCGTGACACTCAGTACGACGTTAAATTTGTATGCCTTTCTCATAATACAATCCGCGGTGCTGCCGGCGGCGGCATACTTATGGCGGAGCTCCTTTGCAAAGAAGGCTATATCGACTGATTTTGTATTTATTTTTCGTGGCCAATTTAATTATTTATTCGGAGGCTTTTTCTAATGAAAAAGACAATTTTTACAGGCGCTGCTGTTGCGATTGTAACGCCTATGAATGACGATTTTTCGGTAAACTATGAAAAGCTCGGTGAATTGATAGACTTTCAAATCAATAATGGAACTGACGCAATTGTCATATGCGGTACGACCGGCGAATCTGCTACACTAACGCATGAAGAGCATACAAAAGCAATCGACTATACGGTTAAAAAGGTTGCAGGACGTGTTCCTGTTATAGCTGGAACAGGCAGCAATGATACAAGATATGCAGTTGAACTTTCCCTTGAAGCACAGAAATCCGGCGCCGATGCTCTTTTGCTTGTCACACCCTATTACAACAAGACTACTCAGGCCGGACTTGTCCGCCATTTTACATATATAGCTGATAGAGTCAACCTGCCGATGATTGTTTACAATGTCCCAAGCAGAACAGGCCTTGACATAAAACCGGAAACATATTATGAACTTTCAAAACATCCGAATATTGTTGCCGCAAAAGAGGCAAACGGCAATATAACATCTGTTGCGAAAACAGCTTCACTGTGCGGCGACAACCTCGATATTTACTCTGGCAGTGATGAATTAATCGTTCCGATTCTTTCTCTCGGTGGAAAAGGCGTAATTTCGGTTCTGTCAAATATAATGCCGCGCGAAACGCATGAAATTTGTGCAAAATTCTTCAGCGGTGACGTAGAAGGCTCTAAAAAGCTCCAACTTGATTGTATGTCGCTTATTGAAGCACTGTTCTGTGAAACCAATCCGATTCCTGTAAAGGAAGCTCTAAACCTTATGGGATTTGGTGTAGGCAATTGCCGTATGCCTCTTTGCCGGATGCAAGAGAAAAATATTGCAGTACTTAAAGAGGAACTTAAGAAGCATAATCTCATTTCTTAAACCTTATTATAAATTAGATGATTTCAAGCTTTTTATTGTTAGGATGTGCATTGAATGGTAAGAATTATTTTAAGCGGATGCAATGGAAAAATGGGTCATGTCGTATCAAATGTAGTCTCAGAACGAGATGATTGTCAAATTGTAGCCGGCTTTGATATTGACAGCGATATAAAAGAACCATTTCCGGTCGTATCCGATCCTGACCATTTCGATGGAAAAGCAGACGTCATCATTGATTTTTCACACCCTTCTTTCCTGTCAAAGCTTTTGAGTTTTGCAAAAAAGAATAAGATACCCGCTGTTATTGCAACGACCGGTATGACTGACGAGCAAATTGAAGCTATAAAGGAAGCTTCAAAAGAAATTCCGATATTTTTCTCCGCAAACATGTCACTCGGAGTAAATCTTATTTTGAATCTCGCTAAAAAGGCTGCCGCGGTGCTTTCACCGGATTTTGATATTGAAATCATTGAAAAGCATCACAATCAGAAAATTGATGCTCCAAGTGGTACAGCACTTATGATCGCTGACAGTATATCTTCTGTGCTTGAACATAAGCCGGAGTATATTTTTGACAGACACTCTTCGCGGGAAAAGCGTTCAAAAGATGAGATAGGAATTCATTCTATCCGCGGCGGGACAATCGTGGGAGAACACGATATTCTGTTTGCCGGAAAGGACGAAGTAATAGAAATTAAGCACACTGCAATGTCAAAGCAGATTTTTGCTGTCGGTGCAGTTAATGCTGCTATTTTTCTGACAAAAAGCAAACCCGGATTATATAATATGAGCGACCTCATCGCTTCTATAGGAGGGTAACAATGGGTACAGTCACCAAGATTAGCACTTTAGAAGACGTGGCGCTGATTACGCTTAGAAATTCACCGGCCGATATCAAATTTATAGCTGGAGTGTTCAAGATGATTGCCGGGCGCGGAGTTAATGTTGATATGATTTCCCAAACCGCTCCGCAGGGAGGCAGAATCAGCCTTTCATTTACCGTTTCTGGTGACGATCTCGGGAACATTCTTGAATTGTTCGCTGTTCTGAGAAATAACAACCCAGAACTGAAATCTGATATAAGTTCCGGTAATTGCAAGATATCTATTTACGGTGACGAAATGCGTAGTATACCGGGTGTTGCTGCGGAAGCATTTGATGCTATTGCAAAACTCGGAGTTGATGTAAGGCTGATTACAACTTCTGAGGTTGATATTTCTATCCTTGTCCCAAAAGCAGATTTTGAAACTGCTTATGAAGGGCTGTTAAAAGCATTTGACCTGCAATAAGTAATGTAGAAGCAGTTACGCTTTATGCATAACTGCTTCTTTTTTAATTTTGGCGAGCATTCATTCCTGTTTTTTCGTACTTCCGCTCACATAACCTTCCTCTGTGTCTTCCCTTAGGCACTTATTTATCTGTAAATGTTATTGCCTTTACACTACTGTCTTTACCTTTTTCCTAATAATGTTTGCAAAAATGTCCGGAACCTAAGCGTTCCGGACATTTTTTATGGGTTAATTACTATCATTCAGAAAACTCTTCACTGTATTTACTATTGTATCGACGTCTGCCAATGCTCCTTTGCCAAGATCGCCGCAGGCGAGCCTGTCCTCTTTAGGTTCGATTATTTCAAATCCATATTTTTTGAGCTTTTTGAGGTTGTCTTGAACAATTGGATTTTCATACATATTGGTGTTCATAGCAGGTGCAATTAAACGCGGGATATTTCTTATCGCCAAAATTACGGAAGTTAGCATATCGTCTGCAATTCCGTTTGCTATTTTCCCGATTATGTCTGCTGAGGCAGGTGCTACAAGAAGTAAATCCGCTTTCTTTGCAAGTGAGATATGCTTTACTTCCATTGGGTAGTCTTCTTGAAATACATCTGTGTATACTCTGTTTTTTGAAAGTGTTTGAAGCGTAAGCGGGGTTATAAACTCCATTCCCCCTTTTGTCATAATCACGTCGACGTTATATCCATCCTTCGTAAGTATATTAACTATATCTGCAGCCTTATAAGCGGCTATACTTCCAGTTACACCTAATATGATATTCTTCATAACACTCCTACCTTTTGTCTACCATATTCAAAATTTTCTGGACAATCCCATGTGCTATTTCCTCTTTAGACTGAAACTGAATATACGATTTATCTGGTGATATAAGATACGCAATATGATGATCATTACTAATATTCAGTGAATCATTAGCAAGAACAAAATCGCAGTCATTCTTCTGCAGCAATTCATACCCTACATCAATGAGATATTGTTTTTTGACACCGCTCAGCAATTTAAAACCAACCAGTATCGCTGATGGCTGCAACTTTTTTATCATGCTAAGAAGCTTCGGTGTCTGTTTCAAAAGTAGCATCAGGTTATTGACATTTGAACTAATCTTCTTATCATTGTCAAGCAGTCTATTATTCTCTTTTATGCAGCCAGTGATAAATTCAGTAAGTGACCTTTCGGTCTGAAAATCTTCCTTATGAGAAAAAAGCTTTTGAGAAATAAATTCCGCAAGATCGTCAACTGTGGTCACACTGTCAACAGTATAATCACTAACAGCCATCGAATGGATTACTGCATCAATTTTATTATCAGTTAACAGTTTAGTTAGAGTACACTTTGTTTCATTTACACCCGATACCAAATTGACTTTCAAGCAAGGCAAATTTGGAATTATGGTGCCTTTCTCGCAGACATAAAAGATATTACTAATTTTATTTTTGCCTTGCCTTACAAACTCTTCTGCTATAAAACTGCCTAATCTTCCAGTGGCTGTATTCTTAATTTTTCGCACTGGATCAATATTCTCTGTCGTACCTCCGGCTGTTATCAGAACATTCAATTTTTACCCTCCAAAAATAGATTAAAAATCTCGCCTATTAGCCAAATATATATCAGCCAATCCATGCATAAGCAAATCCGGCTCATATATTACTTTTGTTTTTATGTACGGTCTGACTACATCTGCGCTGCCGCCCGTCAGGATTACATTTACACTTTCGCCTATTGATTCTTCTATATCTTTGACTAAGCCATCCAACATTGCCGCTGTTCCGTAATAAGCTCCAGATAATACGCACTCTTCCGTGTTATGACCTATAACTTTTGTTTGCTTCCCAAAATCTATTTTAGGGATTTGAGCAGTTTTTCGGTTTATTGATTCAAGACACATTTGCAGGCCTGGGAGTATCGCGCCCCCAAGAAAAACACCGTTCCGATCAACAACATTGAATGTTGTCGCGGTTCCCATGTCAATCACAACGAAAGGTGCCTTACATCTATTCCAAGCAGAAACGCAAACAGCGATACGGTCACTACCGAGCAAGCCTCCGTAATTAGAAAAATCAACACTGGTTTTTATATGCTTGTCAATCACTATAGGCTTTTCCCCAACAAAAGTCGTAAGCGCATTAATGCATGGTTCCGTTCGTTCCGGCACTACAGATGCAAGAATCGAGCCATCAAGTTTGCAACTCTCTACCTCATGCTGAGATATTAAGGCAAAAAGCGCCCTTTCAAAATCTTGTGCTGTCTTAAGCGTTTCAGTTCGCTCTTGTAAAATAAAAATCTCCTGATCTTTAACAAGCCCAATTTTAGTATTTGTATTACCAATATTGATCGCAATAAACATGAAGTGCTTCTCCCCATAGATGTCGTAACAGAATAAAATAAAATGCCTTTTTCATCTGCTCAATCCTGGATAAACAGATCCCTTGCAGACGAAAAAGACATAATTTCGCCATGCCATTCCATATTGGTTTATCTCTGTCTTTGTCGCTAAGGATCAAAGCAGAATCTAAATGAAACGATATTCTACTGTGAGATACTACGTACAGTTCTGAAGATACTGTCGTAGAATCATTTTAAAAATACTATATAAAGGTATTATATGTTACTAATACATTAAAATCAAGTCTTTCCAGACTTGGTCTAATAAGAAAAGCAGTGATAAGTACATATTTTGTACCTATCACTGCTGTATGTTTTACTGTAAAGTTATATACCATTACATATGATTTTATCTTAAATCGTATTGCTTAGTAATGCTGCAAGGTATTGCGCCTACAAATTCTATTAAATCTTTTGGATTTAATATTATCTGCAATCCACGCTTGCCGCCGCTTATTGCTATTTTCTCGAAATTTTGAGCAGTTGAATCAATAAAGGTGGGATATTTCTTTTTCATACCTATTGGCGAACAGCCGCCGCGAATATAACCTGTTATGCCAAATAATTCTTTGACATGTATCATTTCAACTCTCTTGTCCCCTGCGTTTGCCGCAGCTGCTTTGAGGTCAAGTTCAGCAGTTACGGGAACGCAAAAGACAAGTATGCCCTTTTTCTCACCTCGTGTAACAAGTGTCTTAAAACACTGTGCTGGTGTGAGCGTTTTTATCTGTGCAGCGGCGTGAAGTCCTATCAATTCGTCGTCGTTGAACTCATATTCAAATGTTTCGTAAGGAATCTTGGCCTTATCTAACATTCTCATTGCATTTGTCTTTGTCATAAACTCGCTTCCGATCATCAAATGAATTAACAACCGTAAGTTACCCCATTGAGAAACACAGGCTGGTTCTCCAGAGATATTAATTAAGATACTTCTTAAGATATTTTCCTGTATAAGATTGTTCGCATTTTGCGACCTTTTCTGGAGTTCCGCATACAACAACTGTGCCTCCGCGGTCACCGCCCTCAGGGCCCAAATCAATTATATAGTCAGCGGTTTTTATTACGTCAAGGTTGTGTTCAATAACAACTACAGTATTGCCGGCATCAACCAACTTTTGCAATACGTCAATAAGCTTGTGCACATCTGCTGCATGGAGACCGGTTGTAGGTTCGTCCAAAATGTAGATTGTTTTGCCGGTTGGCCTCTTTGACAGCTCTGCTGCAAGTTTTACTCTTTGTGCCTCGCCGCCTGAAAGAGTTGTAGCGGGCTGACCGACTTTAATGTATGATAGTCCAACATCGCACAGAGTTTTTAGCTTCCTGTGTATTTTTGGTACACTTTCGAAAAACTCCATTGCTTCTTCAACCGTCATATCCAGGATGTCACTTATGTTTTTCCCTTTATATTTTACTTCAAGCGTCTCCCTGTTGTAGCGTTTACCCTTACAAACGTCACATGGTACATATATGTCAGGCAGAAAGTGCATTTCAATCTTAATAATTCCGTCGCCCTGACATGCTTCACATCGGCCACCCTTAACGTTAAATGAGAACCTTCCCGCATTATATCCACGCATTCTAGCGTCCTGTGTCGTCGCAAAAATTGCTCTAATATCTGAAAAGACACCAGTATATGTCGCAGGGTTTGAACGTGGGGTTCTTCCTATAGGTGACTGGTCGATGTTAATGACTTTATCAAGATATTCGACGCCTTCAATACAATCGTGAGCACCGGCCTTTCCTTTTGCTCCGTTCAGTTGCACAGCAAGGCTCTTATATAAAATCTCATTAACGAGCGAACTCTTGCCAGACCCTGAAACTCCTGTGACACAGACAAATTCACCGAGAGGAATTGTTACATCTATTCCTTTAAGGTTATTTTCCCTTGCGCCTCTTATAACCAGCGATTTGCCATTGCCTTTTCTGCGATGTTTCGGAACTTCAATTTTTTTCACTCCGCTCAAATACTGGCCGGTAATTGAGTCAGGGCATTTCTTTATATCCTCAGCAGTTCCAGCACAAACAACCTTGCCGCCGTGGATACCCGCTCCCGGCCCTATATCAACTATCCAGTCTGCAGCGTACATTGTGTCTTCATCATGCTCAACCACAATGAGCGTGTTACCAATATCGCGCAGATTTTTTAAGGTTGCAAGTAACTTATCATTATCACGCTGATGTAGGCCAATACTGGGTTCATCGAGAATATAAACGACGCCTGTAAGTGATGAACCTATCTGAGTGGCAAGACGTATACGCTGGCTTTCTCCGCCTGAGAGTGTTGATGCAGAGCGTGCAAGTGTCAGATACTCAAGCCCAACATTCTTTAAGAACCCAAGGCGTGATTTTATCTCTTTGAGAATACGGTTGGCTATAAGCTCTTCTTTTTTTGTCAGTTTTAATCCTTCAATAAATTTGAGTGCATCAGTAACCGAAAGATGGCAGAAATCATTAATATTCATTCCGCCGACTGTAACAGCCAATACCTCTTTTTTGAGTCTGGCTCCTCCGCATTCCGGACACTTTTCTGCGCTCATATAAGATTCTATCTCTTCGCGCATCCAATCGCTTGACGTTTCTTTGTATCGTCTCTCAAGATTGCCAATAACACCTTCAAAAGCGGTGTAATAAGTACCACTGCCAAAATCACTTTTTCTCTCGATTTTGATTTTTTCGCCGTTCGTGCCGTATAAAATAACGTCTATAACTTTTTTAGGCAAATCTTTAACTGGAGTATCGAGCGAAAATCCGTAATGCTTTGCAAGCCCTTCGTAATACATTTGCGCAATTGAAAAACTTTCACCCATATTCCAGCCGCTGCCCTTAATTGCACCTTCCCTGATGGACAGATTCTTGTCCGGAATAATAAGATCAGGGTCTATCCTCATAAAAACACCCAGGCCGCTGCATTTAGGGCAGGCACCATACGGATTGTTAAACGAGAACATTCTCGGTTCAAGTTCTTCAATGCTGACACCGTGCTCAGGGCATGCATAATTTTGTGAAAACAGGATTTCATCGCCGCCGACTACATCTATAATTACCAATCCACCGGAAAGTCCAGATGCAGTTTCAATAGAGTCAGTAAGGCGACCTTGGATCTCAGGCTTTATTACAAGCCTGTCCACAACTATTTCAATATTGTGCTTTTTATTCTTTTCAAGCTTTATTTCCTCGGAAAGATCATAGATAATGCCGTCAACACGGACGCGTACAAATCCTGACTTCCGTGCCGACTCAAACTCTTTTACATGCTCTCCCTTTCGTGCTCTGACAACAGGCGCAAGCACTTGAATTTTTGTGCCTGTTTCAAGTTCCATTACCTTATCGACAATTTGGTCAATAGTCTGCTGCTTGATCTCGCGACCACAGATTGGACAATGCGGTATGCCTATTCGAGCATACAGTAACCTTAGATAATCATAAATTTCTGTTACTGTCCCGACTGTTGAACGGGGGTTTTTTGACGTGGTTTTCTGGTCGATAGATATAGCGGGTGAAAGGCCCTCAATGGAGTCAACATCGGGCTTGTCCATTTGACCTAAAAACTGCCGAGCGTAGGATGAAAGGGATTCTACATAACGGCGCTGCCCCTCGGCATAGATTGTATCAAAAGCAAGTGAGGATTTTCCGCTTCCGGAAAGTCCCGTAAAAACAACGAGTTTATTACGCGGTATCTCAACATCTATATTTTTAAGATTATGTTCGCGTGCTCCCTTAATTTTAATTGAATTTGGGGTCATCTTTAAAGCTCCATTCTGTTTGATTATCTATATTGATTTATGATTAATTCATACAGTCTGCCTCAAACTGTCAGTCGTTGCCCTTAAGTTCTTTTATCTTATCGCGCAAAAATGCTGCATGTTCGAATTCAAGCATTCTTGAAGCCTCTCGCATTTCTTTTTCGAGCTTCTTTATAACGGCTTCACGTTCACGTTTTGACAGCTTCTTAAATGTTTTTCTATCAGGCGTATCTTCTTTTTTAGTAATCTCAATAATATCATGAACGTCTTTAACGATAGTTTTCGGCGTTATGCCGTGTTCTTCATTATATTTCATCTGAATAGAACGGCGCCTCAAAGTTTCGTTAATTGCGCGTTCCATCGACTCTGTAACGCTGTCAGCGTACATAATGACATAGCCAGAGGCGTTTCTCGCCGCCCTGCCTATTGTCTGAATAAGAGATGTTTCACTGCGCAGAAATCCCTCTTTATCAGCGTCAAGAATAGCTACAAGCGACACTTCAGGGATATCCAATCCCTCGCGAAGCAGGTTAATACCGACAAGAACGTCAAATTCACCAAGGCGAAGATCGCGTATAATCTCCATACGCTCGATTGCATCTATGTCATGGTGCATATATCTTACTTTAACACCCATGCCATCAAGATAACGTGTCAAATCTTCCGCCATCTTTTTAGTTAACGTCGTAACCAGTACGCGCTCTTTTCTCGCTGTGCGTTTATTGATTTCTGAAAGAAGGTCATCAATTTGGCCATTGGTCGGCCTAACGCTGACTTCTGGGTCAAGCAGTCCGGTCGGACGTATAACCTGCTCGACAATCTGGGCACTCCTGCTCCTTTCATATTCGCCGGGCGTAGCGCTGACATAAATGACCTGATTTATGCGTTCCGTAAATTCATCAAAGTTAAGCGGACGGTTGTCATATGCTGAAGGCAGGCGGAATCCGTAGTCAACAAGATTCTTTTTTCGGGCCCTATCTCCGCCGTACATGCCTCTTACCTGCGGCAGTGTGACATGTGATTCATCCACAAACAAAAGATAATCGTCGGGGAAATAATCAAGCAGCGTAAATGGAGCGCTCCCAGGTTTACGGCCCGAAAGCACTCTCGAATAGTTCTCGATGCCACTGCAAAAACCAACTTCACGCATCATTTCGATATCGTATTTTGTCCTTTGCTCGATACGCTGCGCCTCTATAAGCTTGCCATGCCTTTTAAACCATTCAATACGCTCTTCCATCTCCTGCTCGATTTCCATTATCGCCCTTTCCATCTTATCGCGGGGAACGATATAATGAGAAGCAGGATAGATTGCAACATGGCTTAAAACGCCTTTAACTTCACCGGTCACGGTATTTATTTCGGTAATTCTGTCGATTTCGTCGCCAAAAAATTCTATTCTAATTGCGGAATCACCAGAATACGCCGGAAATACTTCCAGAACATCTCCCCTAACCCGGAATTTATTGCGGGTGAAATTGATATCATTGCGTTCGTATTGAATTTCCACAAGCTTTTTTATGATGTCGTCGCGGTCTCGCACCATGCCGGGACGCAATGAAATGACAAGATTTCGGTAATCAATCGGGTCACCGAGGCTGTAGATACATGAAACACTGGACACAATAATAACGTCTCTCCGCTCCGACAACGCGGAGGTCGCGGAGTGGCGCAGCTTGTCTATTTCATCGTTAATCGAGGAATCTTTTTCGATATACGTATCTGTCTGAGGAATATATGCTTCAGGCTGATAATAATCGTAATAGCTCACGAAATACTCAACCGCGTTTTCGGGAAAAAATTCTTTAAACTCGCTACACAGTTGGGCTGCAAGCGTTTTGTTGTGTGCGAGCACGAGAGTAGGTTTGTTTACATTTGCGATTATATTTGCCATCGTAAAAGTCTTGCCAGAACCTGTTACACCGAGCAAAGTCTGTTCTTTGTAGCCTTTTAATACGCCGTTAGTAAGTTTTTCGATTGCTTCCGGCTGATCACCGGTGGGACTGTATTTTGAAACCAGTTTGAATTTATCCATTTCTTCACTCCCAAAGGGAACATCGTTCGTTTGTATATTATATCATAAACTTTGCTCTATGGCAAAATAATCTCAATTAATTGTTTTTAACCATATTGTCAGTCTATTTAGCAATTGTAAAACCGTTCCTTTGCGGGAAAATTTCGCTCACTGAAGGTGTAGCCGCAAGAGATACCCAATCCTTCCCAGATACTATTATGTGGTCAAGCAAATCTATATTAACAGTTTTTAAAGCATCCGAAACCTTTTTTGTTAATATTATGTCTTGTTCAGAAGGGATAGCAACGCCACCCGGATGGTTATGCGATATTATCATATCGGTTGCGGCATAACGAACCGCAATTTCTACAAGACGCCTTATACCGACTGCAACAGCGTTAATTGACCCTTCTATAACAGTGTTGCAGAAAAGTAATTTCCCTTTCGCGTCAATGCACATAACTGCGATCATTTCATTCGTTCTGCCTATAAACAGGGGGATAAAATATTTTGCTGCGTCTTTTGACGATTTAACGATACTCCCCGTCTCCTGCATTTCCATCAAATACCGGCGGCAGACTTCCGGGAAAAGTTTTATTAATGTCGCAGTGTTGAGCCCAATTCCATCAACTTTCATCAGTTCCTCGATCGGTGCGTCAAATACATTAATAAGAGAGCCTCCGAAATATTTCAGCAGGTTGTGCGCGATTGGGTTTGTATCACGCCTCGGAACAGAATAAAACAATATCATTTCCAGCACTGCGTGCGGTTCAAAATTATCTAAACCTTCCGCTAAAAAGCGCTTTTTTAGTCTTTCCCTATGTCCTTTATGAATTTGTGTGTCATTTTCTTTAGCATCAGGCATTCTGACACATCCTTTTTGTCATCTATTAAATTGGAACTTTTATTATTGCTATTATATAATACATTCGATTTTTTGAAAAGATTTAACACAGCAGCACCAGAATGCGATTATTTACTTTGAAAACAATGTTTGTCTTATTTTATGGTATAATTCATATGTCAGTTGAATAAACGAATTTGTATTGAAATCATTTCGGAGGTATTTAATGAAAGAACTGATAATTGATAAAAATGACGCTGGTCAAAGACTTGATAAATTCGTGCAAAAAGCAGTAAAAACCCTTCCGCAGTCTCTCTTATACAAATATGTCAGGATGAAAAGAATTAAGGTAAACGGAAAGCGCAGCGCAATCTCCTACAGGCTTTGTGAAAATGACCGCGTTCAGCTTTATATAAATGACGAATTCTTTGAACAAGGCGGTGAGAACACATTTTTAAAAGCGCCGGCCAAAATAGATGTAATATATGAGGATAATAATATTATGCTCGTATATAAAAAAGCGGGGCTTGTCGTACATGAGGACGAAACCGGCACTACTGATACGCTGATAGCCCGTATTCAGCATTATCTTTATGACAAGGGCGAATACGACCCTGAGCGGGAAAATTCATTTGCCCCTGCGCTTTGCAACAGGATTGACCGCAATACTGAAGGCATAGTTATTGCCGCCAAAAATGCAGAAACATTGCGTATTATGAATGAAAAGATTAAGTCACGGGAGATAAAAAAGATTTACCTTTGTATTGCTCACGGAATATTTGAAAAAAAATCCGACCTCCTAACTGGCTATCTTGAAAGAGACAAAAAGGAAAAAATGGTTTATATACACAACCGCCGTCAACCGGGAGACCTTGAGATTAAAACAAAATACCGCGTTATTGGTGAAAAGGATTCACTGAGTTTGGTAGAAGTCGAACTTATTACTGGCAGGACACATCAAATACGCGCGCATTTGGCTTCTATTGGCCATCCCCTGCTCGGTGACGGCAAATATGGGTCAAATGAGATAAACGCAGGTTACAAGCTTAAACATCAGGCGCTTTGCTCATACAAAGTTAAGTTTGATTTTAAAAGTGATGCGGGCATTCTCAATTATCTGAAAGGAAAAACCTTTGAAGTCGAAAATATCTCATTTGTAAATGACTTTTATAATGGAACACTGAAAAAATAAAATTAAAAATTTGCTAAAAATAACTTGACAACAACAATAATACAATTTACTATAATAACTGTACTATGATTTATAGTACAGTTATTATAGTAAAGGAGGGAAATTATTACGCTCAACGTAGATAAACAATCAAGCACCCCCGTTTACGAACAAATTATTGAACAAATCAAACGTATGATACTTATAGGTAGCTTGAAAAGTGACGAGCAGATACCATCTGTTCGTTCTTTATCACTTGAACTGTCTGTTAATCCGAATACAATACAAAAAGCCTATAATGAGCTTGAAATCAGCGGTATAACATATTCCGTACCTGGCGTGGGGCGGTTTGTCTCAAAAGACGCAAAGCAGAAAATAGGCTCAGACTATAAAAACAATATTGATAAAATTTACGAAATCTCCTATTGGCTCGCCCTCTCAGGAGTTGAGCACAATTTAGTCATCGATATGGTTAATAAAGCATATGATGATGCCTTAAATACAAACAAGGGAAAGGATGAACATCAATGATAAAGGCTGTTAACTTAACAAAAAAGTTTGGCAATTTCACAGCATTATCAGCAATCAACTGCACAATTCCCGAAGGCTGTATATACGGGCTTGTCGGCTCAAACGGCGCAGGTAAATCAACTTTTATTCGGCTCTTGGCCGGCATATATCGCCCTGACTCAGGAACCGCTACTATTGATGACAAATTAATTTATGAAAATCCCGAGGTAAAAAAGAGGATTGCCTATGTATCCGATGAACTTTACTTTTTGCCACAGGCTTCTATGAACAGGATGGCCAAACTCTACAGCAGAACATTTGAGAATTTTAATTTTGAAAGGTTTCACTATTTGACCAATGCCCTTAAACTTAACCCAAATGTCAATGTAAATAGCTTCTCAAAGGGTATGAAACGTCAAGCGGCCACAATCCTCGCGCTGAGCACTATGCCCGATTACATTCTTTTTGATGAGACTTTTGACGGACTTGATCCGGTTATGCGCAACACAGTCAAAAATATTATTTATTCTGATGTATGTGAGCGGAAAAGTACAGCCGTGATTTCCTCGCACAGCCTTCGTGAACTTGAGGATACTTGTGATCAGTTGGCTCTTCTCCATAAAGGCGGAATAATCTTTGAAAGCGATATCGAGAACCTGAAAACATCGCTGTTTAAGGTTCAAATTGCTTTTAACGAAGATTATGAAAAGGATAAATTTAAGGGTATCGAGATAATCAATTTTCAAAAGAAAGGTTCAGTAGCAAACCTGATTATACGCGGAGAACGTGAAGCAACTGTAGAAAAGTTAAAGCTTATGAAACCTGTCCTGTTAGACGTACTTCCACTGACCCTTGAAGAAGTCTTTATCTATGAAATGGATGCGCTTGGTTATGCATTCAAAGACCTGATGATATAAGGAGTGAAAATGCGCAATGAAAAAGAAATTAATTGATAAAAATCTCGTAATAGAAGGTTTACTTCAACTTAAAATTGCCGGTATTATATTATTTATAATTTCATTCCTCGGAACTCTTATCGTGCCTATTATGAGATTCAACGATATATTATATTATAAGAAAAACGGACTTCCAACTACAAATTTAATGATGCCCATTAATATTAGCGAAATAGCGCCTATACTAATTACATTTATGTATTTAGCGCCATTTATATTTACGCTTGTCTTGTTTTCATTTCTTAATAAAAGAAATTCTTCTGATTTCTACCATTCATTATCATGCAATCGTATAACATTATTCAACAGTTTTGTAGTTTCAATAATAATCTGGATTGTTGCTACAATAATCATCTGCGTAGCAGCCGGAAGCATCGCTTACACCGCAATAGGCATCTATGTTAAATTCTCGTATATAATGTGGCTAATAGGCACACTGTTGGCAGGTACACTGCTTATAATGTCTTGTACCCTATTTGCAATGACAATTACAGGAACATTATTTACCAATATCATAGTTTTCGGCATAATCTTTTTCCTTCCTCGTTTTATTTTACTTATGTTCAGTAAAACACTGCAAGACTGCGTAAATATCTATATTATGAATGATGCCAACATAGCAAATTACAAAAACAATATTCCTATTATGTTTATCTTTAAATTCTTGGACAACATTAACATTAGTTCGAATGCCTTGTTCTCTTCTCCATCCGCAATAATCTATACGCTATCATTAGCAATTATTTATTTCCTAATTGCCGGTTTCTTATTCAATATACGTAAATCTGAAATAGCTGGAACCAGTGCTCCAAATAGAATATTACAGCACTGTTATCGTTGTATTGTAGCTCTCCCGTTCGCATTAGCTGTTCCAATTTTTCTCATGGCCAATAACTTTGAATCTCGGCCAATATATATAACTATCTTCGTATTACTTTCACTGTTTGTGTATTATTTATATGAGCTATTGACAACAAAGAGCTTTAAAAATGCACTTAATGCAACACCATATTTATTGGTTGTTGTAGTATTATCAGTCATTTTCGGCGTTTTGCTTAATATCTCACGGAACAACATTCTTAGTTTTTCACCATCAACATCAGAAATAAAATATGTAACTTTTCTGCCCGGAGATTCTTTTTATCATGGAAACGATTATTACACAGTAGCAGCCAGCAATATAAATTATTCGGAAGACAATACAAAGAACAAAATCTCCGATATTCTTAAAAACAATATTGAGACCATCAAGAAAAATAAAAATGTTTTCCAGGAGTCGTCTGTTTTAGTTAAGATTACATTAAAGAACGGCAAGGTAGCTAAACGTAGGCTATTCATGACGGCAGACGAGTATTCATCGCTTAATGAATCAATGATGATGAACGAAAAATATCATGACGTTATGAATAGTCTGCCCTCAGACAATATAATCAGCCAGGTCATGTCTGATGAGCTGGATGATAGCAGAAGTATCTGGAACAGCTATAAAGAGGAATTTGCAGCGTTGCCGGATTCAGTAAAGCAAAAGGTAATTATGGTTGGGCAAAATTCTTATTATGATAGTACCAATAACATCGGTTCAATAACCGTGATGGGTTCTCTATACATGAAAAACTATATGCAGAACTATCGAATAACTAAAGATACACCGCAAACAGCTAAGCTTTACATCAATACCGTTAATGCAAACAATAAATCAGCATATAAGAATTTTATAGACTCCTATGGCAGCAACGATATTCTGAACTTTCTTTATATCGAAATGATTAATGACAGCGGAAGCAGTGAAGAAAAGGCTGAAAATCCTGAAACTAACCATATTGTCCTGTATGATAAACCTTATTCTGACAGCACCTTAATGGAGATAATGAATATTCTGAAAAAGTCAGATGAAAGTCAAATTAATCCATCCAATACTTTACTCAGAATATCGGCTTTTTGCAATGAGCATAATTTTAGTTACTTCCTCCCAATATCGCCGGATGACGCAAAGAAACTTAAAAAATATTGCAACAAATGATTGTATCTGATTGATTATGCTGGTGAATTGTCAATTTGTACTGAAAACTTACCGTAGTGCAAAAATTCGTTGACAATGAACTTTAAGCAATAAAATAGCACCGCACATATTCTAACTTGAATATGTGCGGTGCTTCTCTTTTCCAATAATAAATCGCCCCAGTCTGAAAGCTGGGGCGATTATTATTTTACTCGTTTGTGGTTTCAGCAGGTTTAGCTTCTTCGGTTGGCTTAGTTTCTTCAGGCTGTTTTTGTTCTTCATCCGATTCAGTCTGCTCTTCGCTCTTCTCTTCTGAACCCTGAGCCTCACGGATTGAAAGGCTTATACGTTTTTTCTCCTCATCAATCTCAATGATTTTTGCCTTTACAATTTCGCCAATCTGAAGAACATCCTGAGGTTTTGCAATATGTTTATCCGAAATCTGTGATATATGGATAAGGCCATCTACACCTGGGATTATCTGCGCAAATGAACCGAAAGGCATAAGGCTGACTATCTTCGCGTCAACGATATCGCCGACTTTGAATTGAGCCATAAACTTAGCCCACGGGTCCTCACCTTTATCTTTATACCCAAGTGAAATCTTCTTTTCTTCTTTGTTGAAGCTCTTCACATATACATTAACGGTGTCACCGACATTTACAACTTCGGAAGGATGCTTGATGTGTGACCATGACAGCTCAGAAATATGAATCATGCCGTCAACGCCGCCAATGTCGACAAACGCGCCGTAATTAGTCAGAGACTTTACAACACCTTTGTATTCCTTGCCCTCTTCTATCTCGTTCCAGATGGCTTCCGCCTGTTTTCTGCGTTCTTCACGAAGAACCTGACGGATTGAACCTACAGCACGTTTTCTGGATTTATTTATTTCAATAATTATTAATTTTACATTTTGATGCAGGAACTTATCGAGTTTTTCATCGCGTGCCGCACCACTCTGAGATGCAGGAATGAACACTCTTACGCCATGAACAGAAGCAAGGAGACCGCCCTTAACTACATCTGTAACAACACCTTCCAAAACTGTGCCGTCTTCAGATGCTTTTACGATATCTTCCCAGCCCTTGATTGCATCATAGCGTTTTTTGGATAACATGACAGTGCCATCCTGGTCATTAACACGCAAAACGACCAAATCCAGCTCATCGCCGACCTTAACAATCTGTTCCGGCTTTGCCGACGTATCATCGGTTAGCTCTGAAAGCGGAATATACCCCGCATGTTTTGTTCCAATGTCAACTTGAACTTCGTTTGGCGATATACCAACAACGACTCCGCGGACAATATCATCTGCGTTGACGGTTTTTAGTGTCTTTTCCAGTGCCTCGGCAAAGCTGATATCATCGTTATCCATGTTGTCTAAATCGGCCATAGCAATAAGAACCTCCTTTATTATGCAGGCCGGCGTGGAAGCCCCTGCTGTAACACCAATCTTTTGCGCCCTTTTTAAAGGCTCAATTGGCAAATCAGAAGCTCCCTCAACTAAGTAAGAAGGACAATATGCCGAACAAGCACTAACCAATTTTGATGTATTGGAACTATTGCGTCCTCCAATTATTAACATTAAATCGGAGCGTGCGGCTATTTCCTTTGCTTCTTTTTGCCTGATTGATGTTGCACTACATATTGTATCAAAAATTCTCGCATTTGTATATACTTTTTTGATAAAATTATTACACTTATCCCAAATTTCAGTGTTAAAAGTTGTTTGTGCAACTACCATTACAGGTTCATTAACAATATCTGGATGGCTTTCTGTTATCTGTTTTAACTCTTCGAGCGTCTGGAAAGTAAAGCACTTGCCTTTGCAATGACCAGTTATGCCTTGCACTTCAGGATGTTTAGGGTCCCCCGCTATAAGTACAATAGAATCAGGCATCTCTTTGCTTACTAATTTATGGATTTTTTCTACGAAAGGACAGGTAGCGTCCAAAAAACTGTTTCCTGTCTTTTTTATCTCATCCATAACTGATGCAGAGACGCCGTGAGTACGAATTACAATTGTTTCATCACTCTTTGCCTGTGACGGGACATCAATAATCCGCGAACCTTTTGCAGAAAGCTCATGCACCATTCTTTCATTATGAATAATGGGACCGAGCGTGCAAACCTTACAGCCGCGGTCGAGCAAATCATTTACCATGTTGATTGCCCTGTTTACGCCAAAACAAAACCCAGCCGATTTTGCAACTTCAATTTTCACTGGAGGATAGCACTCCCCGATTACTAAAATTTATTTTCATTTATAAGCGCGGTTACCCTCTCACGAAGAATGGTGCTTACACTACGCAGTTCTTCAGCACTTCCTTCTTTGAAGTTAAGTTCATCATAAGTTATGGGTTTCCCAATAGCAACTATTATCTTTTTAAATGGCCTAACAGGACCCTTTACGATAATAGCTACCGGAAGGATGGGTGCATGGGTTTTATAAGCAAAAAGTACAGCACCGGATTTAAACCTGCCCGGCTCGCCGCCTAATTTGTTGCGCGTGCCTTCAGGGAACATCGTCAGGGCATTGCCGTTTTTAACTAATTCGATGGCTTTTTTTACAGCTTCTGAATCGCCCTTTCCGCGATTTACGGGAAACGCGCCAAATGCGGTAATTATTCCTCTTAACAAGGGATTCTTGAACAATTCAGCCTTTGCCATGAACTTCAGGTCTCGGTTCAAAGATGCCCCTAAAATCACCGGGTCGAAGTTTGACAGGTGATTGGAACAGATGATAACTGGGCCTTCGGCAGGTATATTCTCAACACCTTTTCTTTCAATGCCAAATATAAGCCTTATAGGAGCAGCAAAAAGCATTCTTGCACATTTAAATAATGTCATTTCAGACGTTCCTTTACTATTTTTATCAGCAGTTCAAGGGACTGTTCAAGGTTATATTCCGTTGTATCTACTATAATTGCGTCTTTAGCCGGTTTTAAAGGCGCAATTTCTCTACCTGAATCTGCTTCATCGCGCTTTTTTATATCATTAAGTACACTTTGATAGTCAACATTCTGCCCTTTTGCAATCAGCTCATCAAAACGCCTCTTCGCCCTAATTTCAGGTGAGGCAGTCAAAAATATTTTTATCTGGGCGTTCGGTAAAATAACTGTTCCGATATCCCGCCCGTCCATTATTATGTTGTTTTTGGCCGCAATATCTTTTTGCAAATCAAGCAGAAAGCTTCTAACATTCGGTATGGCGGAAACTGCGGACGCCGCCATTGAAACCTCTGGAGTCCGAATCAGGTTTGAAACATCTTCGTCATTCAGAAAAACATGCTGCGTGCCAGAGATAAATTTGATCTCGATTCTTATTTCTTTAAGAAGCTGTGAAACTTTTTCCGCATCTTTAGGATTTACGCCTTTTCTCAAAGCATATAAACCAACTGTACGATAAAGCGCACCGGTATCAACATAAATATATCCAAGCTGCGATGCGAGCATCTTTGAAAGTGTGCTTTTTCCCGCACCAGCAGGACCGTCGATAGCAATATTAATCGTCTTTTGTCCTTTTTCCATTAATCCAAATCCTCTCGCTGATATTTTAGATAACGGTTTACATCTGTTCTTCAAGCACTGATATTCCAGCCGCATGCCCTGTGCAAAATGCAATTTGAAGATTATATCCGCCTGTGTATGCGTCAGCGTCCAAGATTTCACCTGCGAAATAAAGCCCTTTTACAAGCTTTGATTCCATTGTGGTAGGATTAATCTCTTTAAGCTTGACACCGCCCGCGGTGACAACAGCTTCTTCAATCGGTCTGAGACATTTTGCAGTAAGTTCAAGACCTTTTAAAATTGATACTGCTCTCAAACGCTGTTCCCTTGAAATCTGGTTAGTTTTTATGTGGGCAGGAATACCTGAAAGCTCGGTAAAAACCGGAATCAATTTCGATGGCAGCAGGCCACCGAGTGAATTGATAAAATCCCGATTTGCGTTTTCAACAAAATCACGCTGCAGCCTTTTATCAAGCTGCTCGTTAGAAAGTGCCGGCTTTAGATCTATTTTGAGCATGTATTTCCTGCTCTCAAGTGTTTGAGTATCGCGCATCAGCGCACTCGCACTGAGTACAAGGGGACCGGAAACTCCAAAATGCGTAAACAGCATTTCTCCGAGTTCTTTGAAAATTGTTTTATTACGGCGTTTATCGATTAATTCAAGGGTGACGTTCCGCAGAGAAAGCCCCATAAGTCTCCGCGGCCACTCCTCGCAGGTCTCTATAGGCACAAGAGAAGGCCGCAAAGGTGTTACCGTATGGCCGGCCTGTCTTGCAAATTCATAGCCGTCGCCCGTTGACCCAGTGAGCGGATATGATTTTCCTCCTGTGCATACAACTACAGCGCGTGAAATGACTTCACGCCCGTCTTCTAATTTTACGCCGCCTACTTTGCCGTCTTTTATAATTAACTCCGAGGCTCTGCCAGTTACTATGCGGCATCCGCTTTTTCGGACAAATCCTTGTAGTGCATCAACGATATCTACTGCTTTATCTGACTGAGGAAAGACTCTTCTTCCCCGCTCCACTTTGAGCGGTACACCGAGTTCTTCAAAAAAGGACATAACTCTTCTCGGCGGGAAACGCGTGAATGCACTGTAAAGGAATTTACCTCCACAAGGGACATTATCCATAAAATCATTTATATCGCAGTCATTAGTGACATTGCACCGTCCCTTGCCAGTAATCATAAGTTTTCTGCCCGGGCGCGGATTTCTCTCTATCAATATAACATCGAGTCCCCGTTTCGCTGCAAAGCCAGCCGCTGTCATACCGGCTGCTCCGGCACCAATAACCGCTACATCACTCTTTATTTTCATCATCACTTTCGTTTTCGTCATCTGTTTTTTCATAAACGCCGTATTCATCCCATATACGTTCAAGCGCGCTAAAAGTATTGTAAACTTGATCTTTGCACTTTATTCCAACGGCGACGATAAGCGCGTTTATAAGACTTAATGGAGCTACAAGGGAATCAACAAATGATGCCATATCGCTCTTTGCAATCAGCTTATAAGTTGCATAACGGTAAATAGGCGAAATATCACTGTCGGTAATTGCGATAACTTTTGCACCTCTATCAGATGCAAATCTCAATGCTTTGACCGTTCTGGTTGAATAACGCGGAAAACTAATGCCTATTACAACATCATTTTCATTAATACGCATAATCTGCTCGAAAACTTCGCTTCCGCTCGTAGTGTTTATAAGCACAACATGGTCGAATATGTAATTGAAATAAAGGCCGAGGAAGTTTGCTAGCGCAGAAGCACTCCGCACACCGAGAATATATATCTTGGAAGCGTTTACAATTGCATTGACTGCACCATTAAAGTCATCACGTGAAAGCTCGGCTATTGTCTTTTTTATCTTTTCAATATCAGAATTGAGGACCTTTTCAAGAATATCCCTCTCGCCCAGCCGGTCTGTAGACACTTCAATGCGCTGGACAGACGTAAGCTTGCTGCGAGTAAGCTCCTGCAGCGATTTTTGAAGTTCAGGATACCCCTCATAACCGAGTTCAGAGGCAAACCTAACCACTGTCGATTCGCTGACTCCAACAATACTGCCGAGTTTAGACGCTGTCATAAACGCAGCCTTTTCATAATGATCTATTATAAATCTTGCGATATTCTTCTGACCTTTAGAAAATGTCGGGTATAAACTTTGTATCTGGCTTAATAAATCTTTATTCATACTTTCACCTCATATATTATCTTATCCATACAAACGCCAAAAATCAAGTTAAGATTCTTTTTGTGCATAATGGCACAACACTTTTCAGCATCCATATATTTTTAATGTTGTATTATATTATCATTAATTATAATCATTTCCTTTTCTAAAATAAATTATTTTTAATATATTTTTTTAAGAAATTTTAAATATACTATGGAATATTTGTTAATGTTTTATTATAATATAAATGGTTTAATTAACTTATAATTTATTAAATTTCAACAAAAAGGTCGTGATCTAAAAGCACTACAAAATTGCGCAGATTAGTAAATCTAAAAAGGGGTTGTATTGAATGATCGCTGTGTACTACGCTATTATCTATGGAGTAATTGTTATCTCGGCAGCTATCATCGGCTATTTGATGTGGTATGTCTTCAAACAATCTAAAGGTACCGAAGACATGCAGTCCATCTCAAATGCCATCAAAGAAGGTGCTTCTGCATTTCTTAAACGTCAATACAAAACAATCGCCTGGATTGCTCTCATTTCATTAGTTATCATTTGTATAGCGACATATTTCGGCCGTATAGCTGAAAATGCCTCTTCATCAGAAGCATTAAGTTACGCGATACATACCGGAATCGCGTTTATTACAGGTGCTTTTTGCTCAGCACTGTCTGGATTCCTCGGAATGTATATGTCCGTTAACAGCAATATAAGATGCGCAGACGGTGCAAAAAAGGGTTTAAACCACGCACTCCAGATTGCTTTTAAAGGCGGAGCTGTAACTGGTCTTGCTGTTACAACTCTTTCACTTCTCGGTGTTACAACGCTGTTCTTAATTTATGGCGGATACACCGGAGGTAATATAAAAGAAGCTCCTTCGCTTATTGTTGGCTTTGGTTTCGGCGCCTCACTTGTTGCTTTGTTTGCACAGTTAGGCGGCGGTATTTATACAAAGGCCGCGGATGTCGGTGCTGACCTCGTCGGAAAGGTAGAAGCCGGTATCCCAGAAGACGACCCAAGAAACCCTGCAGTTGTTGCTGACCTTGTTGGTGACAATGTCGGTGACTGCGCAGGAAGAGGTGCTGACCTTTTTGAATCAACAGCAGCAGAGAATATAGGCGCTATGATAATTGGCGTCGGATTATATCCTGTGTTCGGTGTTGCAGGCATTCTGTTCCCGCTTGTAGCTCGTGCACTTGGTATTATCGCATCAATCATCGGAATATTAACTGTTAAAGTTAAAGATGAAAATTCCGATCCTATGAAGTCATTGACAAAAGGCTTCTTCATTACGGCAATTATAATGGCCGTTGTATTCCTCTTTAATGTTAAATTAATGCTCAGCGGCACAAATGGTTCAGTTAACTGGATCGCCCTTTATGGATGCGCACTGATTGGTATATTGTTAAGTATTGTATTCGTGTTTATTACTGACTATTATACTTCTTACAGAAGAAGACCTGTTCTTGAAATGGCAAAATCCTGCAAGACAGGTACTGCTACAAACATCATCACTGGCGTTTCAATGGGTATGGAATCCGTTGGACTGCCTGTTCTCTTCATTTCGCTCGCTATTTTCGGTTCATACAACCTTGGACGTCTTGCATTAGGTGATGTTTCTGGTATTTCTGACCCGGGTATATTCGGAACAGCAATCGCGACAATGGGTATGCTTTCTACCTGCGCGTATGTTCTTGCTATGGATACCTTCGGTCCTATCACTGATAACGCCGGCGGTATCATAGAAATGTCTGGTGCTCCTGAAGAAGTCAGGAATACAACAGATAAGCTCGATGCCTGCGGTAATACTACAAAGGCATTGACAAAGGGCTATGCGGTTGGTTCCGCTGCTCTTGCTACTTTCCTTCTCTTCTCGGCTTATATAGATGAAGTCAAGAAGCTTATTGGCCTGGATGCCTCGGCAAATTACTCTGTCGATATTGGTAAGCCTTCAGTATTTATTGCTTCCCTTATAGGTGCATGCGTTGTATTCCTCTTCAGCTCAACTGCAATCAGAGCTGTTGGTAAGGCTGCGCAGTATGTTATCGTGGAAGTACGCCGTCAGTTTAAAGAGATACCCGGTATTATGAAAGGCGAGTCTAAACCTGAGTACGGTACCTGCGTTGATATTGTTACAAAAGGCGCATTGAGAGAAATGGTCATTCCTGGCCTTATCGTTGTTCTCATTCCTATTCTCGTCGGTATCCTGCTCGGTAAAGAAGCTGCCGCAGGCTATTTGATGGTTGTCACTATAGCAGGCGTCATACTCGCTTTGTTCTTAAACAACAGCGGTGGTGCTTGGGACAACACGAAGAAATATATTGAACTTGGAAACTATGGCGGCAAAGGTTCAGACGCTCATAAGGCCGGTGTTGTCGGCGATACAGTCGGTGATCCGTTCAAAGATACCGCTGGTCCGTCACTGCACGTCCTTATAAAACTGACGAGCACAATCACACTTGTCTTCATCGTTCTGTTCTTTGCTGCATAAGTAATTGAGAATAGTAACGGGGCTGTATCAAAACGCCGAGATTATCGGCGCCAGATACAGCCCCTTTTTTATGTAAATTTAAGCTATGCTATATCAGCTTGGATTTCGCAAGTCTGTTAGCTTTGGTGTAATATTGTGCGAAAATGGTCAGCAAAGACACTTAAGTTAATAGAAAATGTTTTTTATCTAACATTTTATGATATCTTCATAATCTTGAGGTGTCATACCAATAAAATCTTTGAAGACTTTAAAGAAATACGTATAATTATTAAATCCCACCTTCTTAACAATATCCTTCAGTTTGTAATCACCACTCTCAATTAACTGTTTTGCATGTTCCACTCGGATATAGTTGAGGTATTCATTAAACCCCTTATTACAATCTTTTTTGAATACCCGGCTTAAATATGAACTGCTGATGCCTATGTAATCTGCAGCATCGTTTAAAGATATGTTATTCCCATAATTTCTTTGAATAAATTCCAAAGCTTTTTTAGTTGTTTCTGAATAGCTTGGATCAATATTTGAAACTTCAATGAGTTTGAACAGCTTATCGTATATACCTATTATCCATTGCTTTACGTCTTCAATAGTTTCATATTTCTTCATTTCATCATACGGAATGTCTTCATTTTGGTATATTGATTTGATATCTATCCCCGATTCTCTTGCCACTTTATTTACGATATTAATAAGCTCTGCACATATCATCTTGATAGACCTTTGACTCACTTTGCAAACTAATAGATTATCGAATATCTTTTTAATGCAATTTTCAAGGCTCTGTTTATCAAGGGTCTTTAATGATGATACTATCGTTTTTTCATCTTCTACTTCAAGATTCAATATTTCTTTTTCAGTTTCACTCTTTATTTCGCCTTGAATAACTATATTTTTCCCTTTATAAAATTTACCTTCCAAAGCTTCTACTGCTTTTTTATAATATCTATGTAAATCTTGAATGCTGTCAAAAGTATTACTTATGCTAAAGCAAGCTGTAATATTCAAATATCTTTTAATACTTGTTCTTATTCTGTTTATAGCTGTCATAATGTAATCATGTATCTGAAGATCGCTCCGCATATTGCCAAGCGAAAAAATGATTATGAACCTCTCATTTTCAATATTGGATATAACTGATTTGCCCATATCCTTTAATATTTCTGTTGATATATCCATAAAAGATGAAATGAGTTTGATCATGCCTTTAGCCTGAAGCTTCTCTTGTAAAAAAAGAAAATCATCAATTTCAACAACTACTACAACCAGGTTATTTAATTCAAGGTCTATATTTAACTCATCTATCTTCTGTTTGATTTCATCTATTTCATCAATCCCACCCAGCGCAAGCTGGTAAATAAACTCTTTCACCATAACATTTCTGCTATTCATAATCTGCTTTTGCAGCCTGCATTTATTTTCGTTTTCTTCTTTATCATGAATAATTAAATGTCGAGCTATGTTTAATACATTTAATAATGTTCCTGCATCCAGTTTATGTTTCAGTATATAATCAATAGCCCCATTCTTCATGCTCTGCCTGATAAAATCGTATTCATCATATCCACTTAACGCTATCACCTTAATATTCGAAAAATTCTCCACTATGTAGTCGATAAGCTCAATTCCATTCATTACAGGCATGCTCATATCGGTAATTACTATATCAGGCATTGAATCTCTTATAATTTGAATAGCAACTTCCCCATTTGCAGCCTCTCCACATATTTCAAAGCCATTTTGGTTCCAATCTATCATTGTTTTTATATTTGTACGGGCGATAGAGTCATCATCTACGATTAATACTTTAATCACAACAAAATCCACCTTTCACATAACGATAGGAATTGTTATTTCTACAGTTGTGAAAAGATTTTCTACACTCTGTATGTCCAAGCCGTATTCTTCGCCAAAATACATCTTGATTCTTTCGTTAACATTAAAGATTCCTATTCCGCTAAAGCTGGATTTGTCATTATTTCCTTCACGCGTTAATATATTAGCCAGTTTATCTTCTGGAATCCCTACGCCATTATCTGTAACCGTGATTTTTATAGTATTGTCATACATAAAACCTTTTATAACAACTATTCCCTGACCTTCCATAGGTCCAATTCCATGTATTAGGGAGTTCTCAACTATAGGCTGAAGGGTAAATTTGGGGATTTTATAATTCAGTATCCTTTCTTCTATTTCATAATTAACCTTAAATTTATTGAAATATCTGTATTCTTGTAAATTGACATAGTCTTCTATATATTCAAGCTCTTCACGTATGCTTATCAGCGTATTTCCTTTACCCATATTTGCATGTAAAAGATTTATAAGCGATGTTATAATACTCTCAATATTATCGGCATTTTGCAAACCTGCAAGCCATTTAACAGTATTCAATGCATTTGAAAGAAAATGTGGATTTATTTGAGCCTGTAAGGCTTTTAATTCGGCGTCGCGCTTCTGCCTTTCCTTATACTTTACATCATCCATTAATTGCCTTACTTTATCCAGCATTATGTTGAAGTTTTGAGTAACTTCACCTATCTCATCCTTACTATCATCCTTAATACTTATAGAAAGATTTCCTTTTTTAGCTTCATTCATTGAAATTATTAACTTTTTTAAAGGCATCGAAATACTTCTTGAAAACACGTAAGACAATATAACCGCCAACACAAGGCATGCCAAACTAAGCAGCAGTATATTTATACCAATCTTCTTCGATTCTGAATTAAGATATGAATATGGTATCGTACTCACGACATACCAATCAGTACCCTCAATAGGAGCAAACGCTACTAAAAAACGATGATTGTCCATTTTAAAGTCGAAAGATCTATTTTCTTGCTTTTGGTTTTCAATTACGGACGTTAGCAATGCGTTGTTTTTATATGGTTTGGATACCTCAATATCTGATTTACTGCTGGAAACTACCGTACCTTTTGAATTAATGATAAATATGTGCCCGCCTTGCCCTATATCAAGATTCTTATATATACTTGAAAAATATCTTTCATTTATTCTAATTATCAGATAACCTATTATGTCTCCACTGTTCAACGACTTTACTGCTCTGCCTATGAGTACTCCATTACCTTTATTTAAAACCGCATCTTCAGTCGCAAAATTAACTTGGTATTCTTCATCTCCCTTGCTTATTGGAGTCCAGATAGGCCTTCCTGCACTTTTATAAAGTTCACTAATATAGGTATCGAGAAAATTCTTTTTCAATTTGAACTCAAAGTTATAATCTCCATAAGCTATTATTTTATCTTTATTGTTCGTATACAATAAGACATCTGAAACATCATGAAGATATGAGAATTTCTTTACCAGCATTTCTTTCATGTCATACTGAGTCTTTGATATTTGCCATAAACTCATGTTGTTATAATTGAGCAGTATGTGCTGCACAATATCTGAAAACTCTATATCAACACTATCATTTTCCAACCTTTGTATATCCCTTTGAATGTTTTCTCCCACTTGATCCATAGCCTGGACTGAATAGGTATTTATTTTTGCTTTTATTGCATCGCTTGAACTTTTATAGGAAAATATACTTGTAATTAAAAGTGGGATCAATGAAAGAATAAAAAATAAAAGCAAAAGTCTATATTGAATCTTTATATTCCTAAATAGTTTTCCTAATTTCGAAATCTGTTTGGAAAACAAATTATGTAGAATCATCTTTTTTGCACCTCTTGGTACATTTTTTCCATTGCTACGACTATTATCTACATATATAAAATCTTCCGATAATATTATATCACAAGCTTTTTCTATTTTTGACATTGTTATAAGTTACAACTTTTATTTTAAATATGTTTACCATATCAATTTACATTTCTTTTTATGTTTACTTGATTTTTCAGCCATCTGTTATAGCCTGATTCACTAACTTCCAACGATTTGCAAATCTCTTTTACGGTGAATTCTCTTATAAACTCCCTTGCAAACAGATACCTCTTTACTTTTAGTAGGGTTGGCTTTTATTCCGCTTTCATGGATCCTTTGCCAGTCAGCAATGGGGTAACAATAAATACCAAGATGTGTCGCAGCCTTTTTTGATTACGTTGGACAACTTCAGTGCTTTTTCCACTCATTCATCTATCTATAATATCAGTCAATGAGTTTTCAAAGCATGCATACGATGATTCAATTAACGTCTTCTCTGGAAGTTTAAAAATATACAGCACATCACCCTGCTTTTCACCATATGACAGGTATATCTCAAGCCCTGAAGAGCTTGAGATATACCATGATTGTCCTGCGTATAATATTTATTTATTAATATTAAATCTCAAAACATTCCACGATAGTTTTGGTATTTTAATGTTCATCACGCCATCAGCTTTCTCGACATCAAGAACCCGCGGTTTAACTGCATCTGGATTTTCAAATGTATTCTTTGCATTCAAATCGGGCCCATCCATTATAATATGTTGCATAAATTTAACTTCTCCAAAAGATCTTATGTCAAGTGTAAGTTCCGTATCTTCATCCTGCCCGCAGTTTAATATAAATACTGTAAGGGTCCCATAACTTTCATCATAAGCCGCAGCAGTTTGAAGTATTGGCGCATCTCCATATGATTTTGTTTTAAATTTCGGGCAATTAACAAGTGTCTTCAGTGCTACACCTCTACCATATAACGATACCTGTTGGAATGGATAATATATTGCCTGTTTTATGGCCTTTCCACCCTTTTGAGTGTATATAGGTGCTATAACATTAACAAGCTGAGCAAGGCAAGCCATTTTTACCCTATCGCAATTATTTAAAAGTGTGCATAACATGCCGCCAAACACAAGTGCATCCAATAATGAATAAATATCTTCCAATATGGGTGGAGCGATCTGCCATGGGAACCTTGTTTGTTTCTTTTGATACCATACATTCCACTCATCAAAGGATATCATTACTTTCTTTTTACTGCGTTTCTTTGCTTTTACATAATCTATTACTGAGGAGATTGTATGTATAAAATCGTCCATATCTACGAAAGACGCAAGAAAATCATTTACATCTCCTTCGTTCTCATAGTACCTGTGCATTGATATATAATCCACATAATCATAAACATGCTCCAATACAACCCTATCCCATTCAGGATAAGTTGAAAGCAATGGAGTAGAACTTCCGCAAACAACCAACTTTATACTGGGATCTACCCACTTCATTATCTTCGCGGTTTCAAGTGCTTTTTTCCCATAATCTTCTGCTGAAAGGTGACATGTCTGCCATGGGCCATCCATTTCATTTCCCAAACACCACACCTTTATATTATGTGGCTGTTCGTGCCCATTTTTTCTTCTTAAATCACTATAAAAGGTTCCTGATGGAAAATTGCAGTATTCGACTATGTAACCGGCATCTTGAGGAGTGCCTGTGCCGAGATTTACAGCATACATGAGTTTGACATCTGCTTTTTTGCACCAATCAACAAATTCATCAATTCCTACTTCATTTGTTTCTATGGATGACCATGCATAGTCAAGCCTTCTGGGCCTGTTTTCCTTTGGCCCTATTCCATCGGTCCACTTATACCCTGAAACAAAATTACCTCCTGGGTATCTGACAATTGACACATTCAATTGCTTAACCAACTCAATTACATCTTTCCGAAAACCCTGCTCATCTGCTGTAGGGTGACCCGGTTCATATATACCTGTATATACTGCTCTTCCAAGGTGTTCAATAAATGAGCCAAACAACCCCGGGTCAATTTCGCCTATTGTATAATCCTTGTCTACAATTAACTTTGCCTTATTCATGCTATACCTCCGTTTATTTAATATGCATAAAGTTTACCCTTTAACGCCCCCAATTGTCAAACCCGAAATAAAGGATTTTTGGTTAAACAGAAATAATATCACTATCGGAACTACCGACATAACAGCACCCGCAAGCAACAGGTCATAATTGTTTCCATAAGGAGTAATCAACGCTTGAAGACCTATGGGGAGGGTCAACATATTATCCGACCGCAATACAATCAACGGCCATACAAAGCTGTTCCAGCTTGTCATAGCCTGAAGTATCGTCATAGCACCAAATGCAGGTTTCATAAGAGGCATCATTATCCTGAAATATATTCCAATCTCTGAACAGCCATCTATTCTTCCAGCATCGATAAAGTCCTTAGGCAATCCTACCGCATATTGCCTAAAGAAAAACACGGCAAATGGGGACACCAGAGAAGGCAATATTGCCCCTAAATATTTGTCAATCAGTTTCAATGAAATTGAGAGTTTATATAAAGGAAGTATTAGAATTTCCACCGGCACCATCATCACGATGAGCACTATTATGAATATCAGCCTTTTGCCTTTGAAATCATAAACGGCAAGCCCATACCCCACCATTGATGTAAAGAAAAGAGATAAAACAGTATATAACAGAGTTATTATCAAGCTATTTCTATACCAGTACAAGTATATGCCATCTCTCGCAGTATAAAGAAGCTTATAATTGTTCAAGTTCCAGAGCTCAAAATGTGGATTGAGACTGATACCATTGCGTATCATTTCAGATCCCGGCTTAAAGGAAGATACAAGTAGGAAGAAAAATGGTGCTACACAAAATATGCTGAATATCGATAGTATAATGAATATTAGTATTTTGGCTGCCAAATTGCGCTTTTTATCTGTTACCATAATCAATCGCTCTCCTTTTTGAAGAACCCTGTCAAAGTAAGCTGTATTATGTTTACAGCCATTACTATAATCAATAGGGTCAAACCAATTGCTGAACCAAACCCAAGATCATTCTGATTAAAGCCTTGCTGATATATGTAGTTTACTATAGTCATGCCTATTTCGCCGGGAGAACGGGGGCCACCCCACAAAGCAAACGATTCCGCAAACATGGAATATCCACCATACACACTTATTGTAAGGACATAAATTATAACAGGCTTTAGTCCTGGAATGGTTATGTGCATAAACTTTTGCAATCCGTTTGCTCCATCAATTGAAGCTGCTTCGTATAAATCTGCAGGTATTGACTGAAGACCTGAAAGGAAATATATTATATTGACGCCGAGCCATCTCCAAGTGCAGAGTATTACCAACACAAGCATAGCTGTATGTTTACCTTGAAGCCATACGACTGGTTCAAACCCAAGCTTGCCAATGATAAAGTTGACAAGCGTAGTTTTCTGTTCTCCAAATGCCAACCTGAAAAATAGGCCTGCTACGATTACTGATGTTAACGCTGGAATAAAAAGTGCTGACCTGAAAAAGTTTTTCGCAAACGTCAGCTTGCTGTTAAGCAATACAGCTAAAAAGATTGGCAAGGGAATCAACACAAGTATTGTCCAAAATGTATACCTTGTAGTAACAATCAGCGCATTTAAAAAGTGTTTGTTAAAAAGGCTTGAGTAGTTTTTTAATCCAACAAACTCTACCTCTCCGGGGCCCATTATTTTCTGGAAGCTCATTATAATCGTAGATATCATAGGATATAGGAAGAATACTAAGAATGAAATAATAAATGGCAATACAAATATGTAGGGCACAACCTTTTTTGAATTAAGTATATTGCTTATTCTTTTACTATTTGATAATTCGGTTTTCACATCTGACACTCTAAAACCCCCTTTTAAAGTAAAAGATTCAACATAAAGTTGAATCTTTTACTTTAATAAGCTTGTATTATTTCTTGTTGTTAAGTTCTTCGGTTGCTGCTTTTAATGCCTGTTCAGGTGTCTCACTCTGCTCCTTCAATACTTTGAACATTACGTCTTTCTGAAGCAGTGTTATTGCCTCAGGATAGTTATCAGTAAGATTCAGTCCACTTATATCTCCAACTACTGACTGCAATGTACTGAACACATCAGTTCCAAAGTATTCAGTATATTTGTTTGGAGCTGACATAGCAGGATCGGTCCATGCATCTTTCCTAATCGGGTCAAATCCAAGAACAGTCCAGGTCTTTATGCTGCCTTCTTTTGAAAGCTTTGCTTCTGCCATAAATTGTTTTACAACCTCTATATTCTTGCATTGTTTGGTTATTACAGATGCGGTTCCACCCATACCTGCTGATTTCTTTCCGTCGGGGAATACAGGCATTGGACGAATAATTATTTTGCCTTTTAAGTCTGGCATATATTGTACAAACCTGCCCATGTACCAAAGCGGCATCCAGATTGAAGCAGCATTTCCTTTATTCATCCATGCCCAGTATTCCTCAGAATGATGGAAGCCACCAGGCGCCACTACTGCAATCTTGTCTTTATAAAGCATATCTTTGAGCATTTGCAGAGTCTTTATATTTACTTCGTTGTCCATTACTGCTTTGCCGTTGGTATCAAATAAGTCGGAACCCTGCATAACTATCAGAGGATAATATGACCAATGCTCGGTTGTCTCTATTGTGGTCATTGGCTTTCCTGTTGCTGCAACTACTTTCTTGCCGGCTGCGATATAATCGTCCCATGTCTTTATATCATCTGCATTTACGCCAGCTTTATCAAGAATTTCCTTATTGTAGTACATAACTTCAGCACCAACATGGTAGTCAATGCCATAGTACTTGCCGTCTTTTGCATAGTTGTCAAGTCTACCCATTATGAGATTGTCCTTGACAGGTTCAACTATGTCATTAAGCTCAACAAGAGCAGGATTGCTTCCTTGTACAAAGTTGGCGAACTTATTAATTTCAATGTCTGCTATATCGGGAGCGCCTATACCTGATTGCAGCGCTATGAGAAGTTTGTTGTGAAGTTCATCGTAGGGGTAAACATCAGTCTTTAGTGATAGCTTTTTGTCAGAATGGTTCTTATTCCAAGTTTCAATGGCATCATCCCAAAATTGTTTATGTAACTCCTGGAATGTCCAATATGACACATTTATTGTCCCACCACTTTTTGTCTTTTGCCCATTCTGCTGTGCAGTTTTTTTACTGCATCCACCAAGGACTAGCGGTACAGTAATCAGCATAGCAAGAATGATTGAAAAAATCCTTTTTTTCAAAACAATCTCCTCCCTATTTTGATAATATTAATAAATGTTCTAGTCTCGCTCAAAAGAGTATGAACAATTATTACATTATGAAATGCTATAATTTATAGGAAATATTAATGTTGTATGACTGTTTATCTTTTCTGTGTCTCTATTTTAACTAAAAATAATTATTTTGGAATTTAAAAATTTTTACCTTTTGCTTAATTTTTTATAACTAAATAAAATACACAATATGCTAGTAAATTTATCATATTTGATACACGGCGGCAAAAGCTCAGACTGACGAGCACACTGCCGTTCTCTGACCTGTGCTCATTAAGTATATAGGTACCTCAACTCCATTTCTATACCCAATGATTTCCCCATTTTCATTTAAAGAAAGTTTATCGAACTCTCTTGGTGAATGTAGGCTTACAAATAAAGCACTTATGTCACCAATATTTTCCCCTAAAATCAATGGCCTTTATAACATTGGTTAGAATTATTGAATTATTATTTATATTCATTTCACCGACTAGAGTAAATCTAAAATTTTTATCATATGCTTTTTTTATTATCTGTTTTTGCATTGAATCACTAAGCAGGAACGAAGCATTGAAATCTGTAGCATAACGCAAACAAAATATGTTGAGTGCATTATCTAGTCGTACCAGTATATTAGAAAGTTTATTCAGGTTTTCCCATGCTCTCTTTTTTACCTTTTCAAAATCTACATCATCAGTTTGCAAAATAAACCTAAAAGTTTCCCCCATGTCTGAAACATAAAGTACATCTATATCTGTAAAAGCCTGTTCCCGGTAAAACTGAATATCATTTTCCCCTTTCCCAAAATCCATGCTTTTAAGGAAGGGATACACACTGTTGTAATCAATCTTAAACTTATATTGATTTAGAATATCATTAATAATGTCAACATATAATTTTAAAGTTTTCCTATAATCCTTTACTTGCTGATATTCCTTATAAATACTACTAACAGGTATAGACACACTGCTTAGGTTAGACTCCACAACAACATACTTCCCCTGCAACCTGGCTTTAGGAAATGTTTTATTTAAATCAAAAAATATCTTTCTTGAAAAATCGGCAATAGTAAGCATTTCTTACCTCCTCAATTACTATTAAAAAGCAAAGAGCATACTCTCTTAACTTATTCCAGCATCTGCTGGCTGTGTAAGAGAATATGCTCTCCATCTGTATACTTATATTTTACGTTATACTATTAGTAAGCACGATATATATTTTTGATTAAATATTGCCTTGTATCCCCTTTTACCCTTTACTCCTTAAATCTTATTCCTTATGAACTTGATTCAAGACCAAGGTTCTATTATATAAATGCTCACCGGCTATCATCAATAAATCCTATATACGATAAAACAACCTTCCACTGGTCTAACTTATCTTTGAATCGTGTGGCTTTTGCTGGGCTGGTAGACGGCAGTCTATAAAATAATAAGCCTTCTTTAAGATTCATTTTCCCTATTACCAATTTTCTAAATAATTCCTCTGCTTTACTTCCATTAAAAAATACTGCTTTTATATCAGGATACTGATTGAAAAAAGTTTCAAAATTATTAGGAACAGGGTTAATTATTTTGGAATCACTGATTCCTTCTCTATCACAACTTTTCAACACATCCCAAATAGCAATGTGGTGGTTCAATAAGAATATCTTCCTATTTTCATAATCTTCTTCAATGTCTTTATTAAAAAAGCCCGTATATTATCTTCCAGAACTAATTTTGCTTATTACCATAGTATTGCTGCTTTTCAAGAAACCTTACACTGGGCATAGTCCCCAAGACTAGTATTTTGCAGTTTTTATCAATAATTGGTTCAAAAGATGCAATCATTTTCTACCCTCAAATTAACGCTTGTCTGTCCATAAAATTCCTGAAACTACCTTTCTATCACTTCCATAAATCCAGTAATCAATGTTGCTGGTTTCCCACGGATAATACTCATTTCTTTTCTTTAATTGGTCCAAAACAGTATCCCCTAAATCTGCCTTACTCTTTTCAATAGAAACAAATGCAATCGGGATACCTTTATTTATGGCATATTCTTTTGCACCATGCCAATTATGCTTATACTTGTCTGCACCATTTGTATAATTGAGCATAACCAATAGGCCAAAAGCAACCCCAGCATAATCTTTTGTATTTTCCATATATGCAGCAATTGAATCTATCTTCTCCAAATATTTAGACACTATCGTTTCAACCTCAACTACTATAAAAGGTTTATCACCTTTGCATAATAGGATATCTGCATTTTTTTGCCCTTTTCTTCCCTTGCCAACAAACGGAGAGGGGGCGCCATCCAACACAGAATGGTCAGAGGACTTTTTAATCCATTCGCTTGACAAAAATCCTATAACAGAACTGTGAGAACTGCCGTACATTCTGGTGATAATATACCAATTAAATTCCTTAATAATGTTTTCTATAATAGAAGAATTCATATTTTATCGACCTCAATTTTTATATTTACCAACAACTATTTTATTTCATAGCCTCTTCTATACGATAAAGCATTTTACTCAATAAATAATCTGCCGTGATACCTTCATCTATATAGTCTGGCTGCGTTGCAATTGTTATGATTTCAGCATGACTAATAAACGGTAAAATGCCAAGTTCAAGGCGTGAACTGTGGACATCAATACAATTCCCATAGCCACGCCCCTATCTATTATGGTTATTTTATTACGTCTTTCCCTCAAGTATCTACTAAGCCCTGCTGTTTAACTTCTCATAGGTCTCAACCAGCATATACTCCATAAGCGCATTCTTAAATTGCTCATCATCTAAAACTCGGGTAAAGAATGCCTGGTTCTGGTCCATCCTGTCAATTACTTTATTAATAAACACTTTTTCGAAAGCAAGTCTAAAGTCGTCAATGGTATTTGTCTTAGCCTTTTGAACCAAATCCTCATCAGCGGCAAAATCCTCTTTAATCTGTTCAACCGATAACTGGTCGGCTTTTGTGAAGTCCGTTCCAAACCGCTTATTAAGACGCTCAATAATGCTGGACAGATATTCTTCCTGTTCTTCCTTTACCCCAGTTCCTGCAAATTTTACAGGTGTAACTGGTACATTTTCATCATCCGGGGTTAATGAGATGCTCCCTTCAAAGGTCTTTTTAGTGGTATAGTATTCCAAAGCAATTTCATCTGCTAAGTGAACAGTAGAGCCTTTTTCCTTTGGAAGTTTTTTAAGCAGATATGTTAAATATACATATAACTTATGGAGTTCAACATCTTCAAAAGGCGTGATTTGTAGGATGAAGGAATAAAGCCTTACGTATTTCATTGCCTGGCTGCTAAAATCCTGTTTCCGCTGTTCATCCAGTTTCTTAAACCTTTCTACGGCTGCATCTATAAAGTGGTTTAGCATTGCCCTGTCTTTAGAAGTCTTTTTATCCTTGGGCTTAAAATAAATATAAGCAAACTTATCTAATTCCTCTTTAAGATACACGCCGTATGCATGCAGCCCAGTTTCGATATCATAAATCAGGTTAGGTTCTGTCACTTCTTCCACAATAGTTGCTTGGTAATAGGGCTTGAAGGCTTCCTGAATATCCTCTGCCTTATTTACAAAATCTAATATAAAGGTATCATCTTTTCCTGCGCAGGTTCTGTTAAGCCTTGATAAAGTCTGTACTGCCTTGACTCCCGACAACTTTTTATCGACATACATGGTATGTAAAAGAGGCTGGTCAAAACCTGTCTGGTATTTTTCAGCAACTAGAAGTACCTGATATTCATCGGTAGCAAAACGTTCTGGAAGTTCTGATTCCTTAAATCCGTTCATATCACTTTCTTTATAATCTACACCACCATCTTTTACCGTTCCCGAAAAGGCTACTAATGTCTTCATATCCTTATAGCCCTTCTTTTTGATATATTCATCGAAGGCATGCTTATAGCGTACTGCATGGAGCCTAGAACTGGTTACAACCATCGCCTTAGCCCTTCCGCCTATTTTATGCCTGGTTACGCTCCTGAAATGCTCCACCATAATTTCAGTCTTTTGAGCAATATTGTGTGGATGGAGGCTTACATATCGTGTTAATGCCTTGGTGGCTTTTGCTCTGTCAAAAGTGGGGTCTTCTTCAATTTTCTTCGCCAGTTTAAAGTAGGTTTCATATGTAACATAGTTTTGAAGCACATCTAAAATAAAGCCTTCTTCAATTGCCTGTCTCATAGAGTATAGATGAAACGGATGTGGTAGTCCGTCAGACCCTATCGTTCCGAACATTTCAAGAGTTTTTGCTTTAGGTGTGGCTGTAAAAGCAAAGAAACTAATATTCGGCTGTTTTCCCCTTTTCTTTATTGTTTTTATAATTTCCTCCTCAGGGTCATATTCCTTGCCTTCCAACTCTTCATCCAGTTTTGCTGCTTCTTCTAGGCTATTGGCAGATAGAACTTCCCTTAAAGAAGCCATATTTTCTCCTGCACTGCTGGAATGAGCCTCGTCTATAATGACGGCATACTTACGATTTTCCAACTCTCCTACCTTTTCAATGATAAAAGGAAACTTTTGCAGGGTAGAGATAATAATTCTGGTTCCACTTTTCAGTGCATCAGCCAATTGATTTGAGTCTTTATCTATTTTCTGTACAACTCCGTGTTTATGCTCTAATTGATAAATACTATCCTGCAACTGCCTGTCCAAAACTCTTCTATCCGTAATAACAATAACCGAATCAAATACAGGGTTATCATTATCGTCATGAAGATTTGCAAGCCTGTGGGCAAGCCATGATATGGAGTTGGTTTTGCCTGACCCTGCGCTATGCTGCACAAGATAGTTCGTCCCTACGCCTTTCTTTTTTGCATCGGCTTCCAGTTTCCTTACTACATCTAATTGGTGGTATCTTGGAAATATGACGGTTTCCGAGGTATAAGTATTACCGTCTATGTCTTTCTTTTCTTGAGTCTCTATAAATACAAATCTTTTTAATATGTCCATCAGGCTATCTTTTTGAAGTATCTCTTCCCAAAGATAATCCGTTTTTAAGCCATCAGGATTGTCTGGATTTCCTTTTCCTCCATCACAACCTTTATTAAATGGAAGAAAAGAAGTTTTATCTCCTGAAAGTCTCGTAGTCATATATGCTTCTTGAGTATCTACTGCAAAGAATACAATGGCTCTTTTCTTAAACTGAAACAACAGTTCATTAGGGCTTCTGTCTTTCTTGTACTGCATGATTGCATCTTGATATGTTTGACCAGTGAAAGGATTTTTAAGTTCTAAAACAACAACAGGAAGTCCATTGATACATATAAGCATATCTATACTGTTTTCGTTTTTAGTGCTGTAGTGTACCTGCCTTGTTACAGATATTCGATTTTTCTCATAGAGTTTTATCATTTCATCATTTAATTTGCTGGCAGGCCGGAAATAGGCAAGGTCTAAATACACACCATAGTCTTTAATTCCATGTCTTAATACATCAATCATGCCACGGTTGTTTAGTTCCGTATTGAGTCGTTTTAGAATTTTAAACTTATATTGGTCTTTATGAATTTGTCTTAACTTATCCATCTTTTTCGGCTGAGTATCTTCTAAGAATTCAAATAGGAGTTTGGTATCCAAGGCATATTCTTTGTTGTAATCATCAGGACTGCCCTTAACATATCCATTTTTTAAAAGGTGCTCCTCAATATATTCTTCAAAGCCCTTTTCTAAAAGTTCTTCAGGAGTTTTAGCCATTTATATCCCCCCAACTAGTTTTCATCATAACTTTTTGTTATAAGTTCTTTTGCCTTTTCGAAATCATCTTTACTGTTTATCCTGACCTCTAAGTTTCCTGTGCCGTAATGACCGATATTGCTCACATCTCTTGTAAAACCTTCTTTTAACTCTACTTCGTTAGGATTTATATTCAAGTATATAAGAATCGATTTGCTTTTCGGATAAATCTCCACACAAGCAAAATTTCGTATTTTTTTAAAAGCAATGTAGTATTTCAGAACCTTTTCCTGGATGTCATCTCCGAGGTTTAATATAAAGTCCTTAACTGAATAATACAAATCCTGTAATTCTTTATCTGCCTGCTTCAGATTCTCTGTCACTGTTTTATATACACTATGTTTATTTGTACCATCATCTGAAACCAATGCAGTTTGCGACACTGTAGTAGCATTTACTAGTTCAAATAGAATCAAGTCGTCCTCATATTTTTTATATCTAATAAGTTCTATATTCCTATTAATCTGCTTTACAGCGTATTCATCAAACTTTGTAAAATCCCCTGCTATACACAAAAGTCTTGGCATGTACCATTCAATCTTATCAGCAATATCCTTACCTACTTTCTCCATTACAAGCAATTTGAACTCTGCTTTATGGTCCATTAGCCAGTCAAGATAATACAGCCCCTGATTTATTACATTTTCATTTAATGCTCTCTTGTATTCCAGTATAACTGGGCAATAGTTTTCGTCTATCCCCAAAGAATCTATTCTTCCGCCATGATTCTTGCCCGTAGAATACTCTGACGCCAGAAAAGTAATACCGAAAAATGCTTCCATATTGTTTTCAATTAATGTCTGAATAGATTTTTCAATGGCTACTGAAGTGCCTACAAGTTCTTTTACTTCATTTTTTATTCTAAAGAGTTTCAAATCACCCATATAAATCACTCCAATTTAATTGTTAACAACATAGTCCCTCACATCGATTTTTCCTGTTACTGCTTCTGATATAAGGGATTGGCGGTATTCTTTCAGTTTTTGGATTTGAGCTTGTATATCATTTACCAATTGGTTAATCTGCGTAGTGCAATTATCAAGATATTCTACAATATACATTTGCTCATCTCTATCTGGTAATGCACATTCTAAAGCACCAATGTCAGAAGCATTAACTGCAGGATAACTAACTCCTACTGACCTACGAACAATCTCATTAACATATTTTTCTGACCTCATTAAATAAAATAAATATTTCGGAACAACCTTTGATAGGGGAGTTAAGACTGCAAATCCTGTCGAACATATTAGGTTTGATTGAGCATTTTCAATAAAGGCTATTGCTTTCAAATATGTACGAACTGTGGATACTATGGTATCCCCCTTATATAAAATTCTTCTGGCTCTACTAGGTGCATCTTTAAAATTTAAACTTTGAACGCCATCAATTTCACCTATTGATGTTACGCTACTTATGTCAATATAATCTATTTCATAGTCGTCATCTGTACTTTCGCTTAATGTTTTATTATTAATTAATGATTCATACTTTATCTTTGAAAGCCTCCAATGCTCTGGAATCTCCCCTATCCACTCAATCCCTGAATCTTTCATCCTAACATTCGGATTAAGTCCTTTAGTAACGGCTTCAGTTATAATTGCTTGCCGTTTTTCCTGCAGTAGTTCAATTAATTTTTCTTTATCCTCAATTAAAGCATCTATTTCATTACTTTTTTTACTTAAATATTCAATAATGCCTTTCTGTTCTTCTTGACTAGGTAAAGGTATTTTTAAATTGCCTATAAAATCCCAATTAGCGCGTGGCATTTTCGTCCCATAGGTAGAAGAATTAACTACATCAATAAATTTGGGCGACAACATGAAAAAAAACATATATTTAGGCAAAATACCTTTGCATCTTAATACTAATAATTCTGATGTACATCTTCCTGAAAAATCAGCAATTAAACATTTGGCCAAGTATGGCCTAAGTTTACCAAATAATACATCATTCTTTTCAAAAACATTGGAGGTTCCTTCAATAACTTGTTGCTCATCAATATCGTCTATTAACAATTTTCCTGTTTTAGATTCAATGTTTTCCAATCCTATGTATGTCTTATTATTATATGAATCACTTGCTTTTACGTTTATTACATTGGCCAGATATTTTATTTTTTTCACTTCCCAATGCTCCGGTATCTCCCCTATCCAATCAACCCCTGAATCCTTATACCTTTCATACCTTTTATATTTACTCATTCACCCATCACCTTCTTCAACTTCTCTGAAATGCTCTTTTCCAACTCTATTATCTCTCTCATAATCTCTTCAGAAGGTCTCAGGGGCTGGTATTTATAAAAATGCCTTGTGAAAGGTATCTCATATCCGATTTTAGTCTTGGTCTCATCTATCCAAGCATCAGGCACGTGAGGCTTTACTTCCCGTTCAAAGTACTCATGTATATCTTCTTTTAGAGGTACGTTTTCAGTATCCCTCAAGTCTGAGTCTGGCTCAGGGTTACCTTTGCTGTCCACACAAATATCCGCTGTTTCATCTTTTTCGGAAAGTGCAGACAGGATGGCCTTCAAAAGCGCACTATCCAGTTTAATATCTCTGTCTTTAAAAGCCTTCTTAAGCACTTTTGTAAATTCATCTCTATTTTTATATAAAATAGTAGAGTCCATTGTTCTTAAAGTTTCTATTATTTGCTGTTGTATTTTTTTACCTTCTTCTATTTCTTTAAGCCCTGCTGTACCCTTTTTCTTTGACTTTGCTAGATTAATAAAGGCTGTTTCATTATATAAATTATTAATCCTTTCTTCAGTCACCTGGAAATTAAGCCTTAAAGGCCTTTCCACAACTATTTTCTGGTATCCGAAATCTTCATTGTCAAAAATTTTGCAGTATTCATTCTCTTTAAACTCACCATATATCCTTGTAATTTCTTTTATTTGCTCTTCAGTGATTTCATTTCTCTTGTTTCCAAGGCTTTTTCTCATTTTTTGATAGAAATCTACTGCATTAACCAACTGTATTTTACCCGTCCTTACAGGCCCCTTCATTGGGTCATTATTTTTACGATTGGTAACTATCCATATGTAGGTAGAAATACCCGTGTTATAGAATAACTGGTCAGGCAATGCAATAATACCTTCCAGCATGTCATTTTCAATTATCCAGCGCCTTATTTCCGATTCACCTGAACCTGCGTCCCCCGTAAACAATGGCGAGCCATTAAAGATAATAGCAATACGGCTGCCTTTTTCATCCTGTTTCATTTTAGATATTAAGTGCTGCAGGAATAAAAGGGAACCATCGGATATTCTGGGAAGCCCAGCACCGAATCTGCCGTTATACCCTTCTTTTTCATATTCTTCACGAATAAATTTCTCCGCTTTCTTCCATTCCACACCGAAGGGCGGATTGGTAAGCATGTACCTAAAGGTTCTTCCCCTATGTCCATCTTCCGTAAAACTGTCGCCTAAAATGATGTTATCTGCGTTTTGTCCTTTTATGAGCATGTCGGATTTGCAGATACTAAAGGACTGAGGATTTATCTCCTGTCCAAATAATTCCACTTGTATTCCCGGGTTTAATTCTTTGAGGTATTGCTCTGCAACCGAAAGCATACCACCTGTACCTGCACAGCAGTCATAAACAGTTACAATAAGCCATGGCTGGGTTAGTTCTTCATTATCCTCGTTTAAAAGAATATTAACCATTAACCTTATAACTTCACGAGGAGTGTAATGGTCACCTGCCTCTGCATGCTCAGAAAATCTCCTGATAAGTTCCTCGAAGATGTAGCCCATCTCGGTATTGCTAACTTTATCTGGGTGCAAGTCGATTTTGTTAAACTCTGATACAATTAAATATAACAAGTTGTTATCATTAAGTTTTGTTATCTGCTTATCAAAGTCAAAGTGTTCGATAATTTCTCTGACATTCTTAGAAAAGCCGTTAATATAATTCCTTAAGTTATTCGCGATGTTATCTGGGTCGGCTAATAATTTTTCAAAATCATACTTGCTTGTATTATTGAATCTTTGCTTTGATGTCCTATTTAAAACAGGGTCCATGTTTTGGGGTCCTGATTTCTTTAAGGTTTCATACTTTTCCAATACTTCCTTCTTAGTTGCTGCAAGAACACAATCAAAACGTCTTAGCACGACCATTGGCAGTATTACATCCCCATACTGCTCTTTTTTATACGGTCCCCTTAAAAGTTCTGCTATACTCCATATAAAGTTAACTTTATCTTGAAAGTTAATCAACCTTATCACTCCTACGTTATTTAATTTATTTTTAAATAGAAGTAAAAATTGATACTTTTACATCCATATAAAACCAAATATCTTAATATATAGAATTCTACATTTTTTGCTATTTCCTTTGTTTTTCATTACCTTTATGTGGTGACTCCCTAACTGCTAATAACATCTATTAATCATGCTAACAAAATAAAAACTATAAACATATAACTGCTTACAGTTCTTAAACATCTTGTTTTATCGTCAATGTTCCATTTTTAATGTGATATTGCTTATTATTCTTTTGGCAATAATTAATAACTTGAAAACTCGCATTGTTATAAAAATTTTTATAGTCTGGATATTGAGTTACTTTGGAATTATAATTTAAACGACCAAATATTATTTTATCAGCAAAATTAACAGCATTTAATATATCTTGCAAATCCTGGTCGATTATATTAGGTGTAGGATAAGGTTCAATACTTACCCATGTTTTGATTCCTTTCTTATGAAGTTCATATAAACTGTTTATTCTTTCATTATAAGGCGCTGAATAAGGCTCATATTGTTTTCGATATTCTTCGCTTAACGATATTAATGTGATTCCAACTTCATTTTCTTTACCTAATTGTGCTAATTCTATAGGCAATATCCCTTTTGTTAGCGTAGTACATTTGATATTAGCATTATTTAAAATATTTATTAATTTAAGAGTTAATTCTGCCACTTCTTCATATCCATACATAAACGGGTCTGTTGTAAAACTAAAATGTACAGACTTTATTTTATCTTTTAATTTGGGAATTTCTCTTTCTAAAAGTTCAACAGAATTTTCAACAATTATAGGTTTAATCCACTCTTCATATGTTTTTACTCTACCAAATCTTTTTGCCATTAAAAAAGCATAACATGGATATCTACAACCATGTGAGCATCCTTGTACATGATTTATCGTATAATCTCCATATTCAACTTCCGTTTTATATAATAAAGTTTTCCTTTTTATGTATTTCATACAATCTCCCTTAACTAAATATTATCAAATCTTTATCTTGAATGCTATTTTCAGTTTTACTGGTAATATGTTTAACCTCTACCTTGCCTTCTTTACGTAATTCCTTCAAAGCACTCCTTATATCACTTTCCAAATAAGGAACCTCATCTATATTTTCTTCTATGATATCATAAAAACTTATTTTTGTATTAGAATATTTGTTAAGCAAATATTGTTTTATTTCATATAACTTGATATCCTCTTGGTCAAATAAGGATAGATACCCATGTTTTGGTCCCATATACTCAACTTTACCATAATTGTATTTTGCAAAAGATGACTTCATTACCACACATCCCTTCTGATGATTAGTCAGATGAAATAAATAATAATACGTTCTATCGCGATTTGGAAACGATATACGATAATAATATACAAACTTTGAAATTCTTTTAAGTTGTCTTCTGTATAGTGAAACTATATCTTGCTCTCTGTTATTACTCCGCTCATTTATTATCTTTTTCCAATCATCACAACCAAAAAGTTTATCAATAGTTTTTTCGATTTTCTCTGCACCTAAAAACTCGTTTATTCTTGTATACATAAAATTTAAAAATATCTCTGACTTTGGCACAGTCATAATTCTTTTCAGCGTATCATAATTTATTTTAAAACCAAATGGGTCTATAAAAAAGAAAGTAGGTGCAAGATTACCATTTGTAGCATCAAAGATTTTATTTATTTCTTCATCAAAATCGCCTTGTATAAAATAAGGTTTAATTGTTATTTGATTATATTCGAAAACTTTTTTGAGATTTTCTATATTTTCTTCTTCTTTCTCTATTATTACAATATTTACTTTTCTATATAAATTCTGTTGATTTTTTTGAACTGCTTTTGCTACACGTATGGGAGAACCATAGTATACTTTATCATTATCTTTATATGCTCCACATCCACCAAAACAGTCGAAATAATTAAGTTTATGATAACAGCCTACTATCTTTATCCATTTATCAATATACTCTTCAAGCACTTCATGTTTCATTTTAGTTTGTCCTTCATAATTCCAAAAGAAAAAATCATACCCATCCATATAAATTTTACCCATATTTACACCCCACATAAATAGATGTTAACATAAAATAACAAGAAAACCTATTATAAACATTTCAATAATTATACTAATTTACCATAATATTATTTTATGATAAAATCTTTCAATATTCAATAAAACCATATAAATTTTGCTGACAAAAAACTACCTATTATAAAATGTAATATCGGCAGTTTAACATACCGTATAATTAAAAAAACAATCCTGCATTTAAAAGTTTTTAATACAATCTATAAATCAATATCTCAATCTATAGATGCTGATTTAAAACAATCTGTTCTACTCCATTATGATAAACAAAAATTAATTTTCTCCTGTCAAAAACAGGTCTTGCCCTATGAATAATCCGATGATGATTAGGACAAATAATAACCTGATTTTCGGCATTATTATTGAGTGATTCAACAAAGGGTTCTATATGGTGAGATTCTACAATATTGACTCCATATCTTGCACTAATATTTTCTCCACATATTTGGCAGCGATAATTATAAAGAAGTTTCAGGCTTTCTCCTATTGCCCTGTTAAGTTTACGAATCTTTACTATTTGGTTCATTGTAGCAATAGAAGAATCTAGTTTATTACAATGAAAAATTATTTTAGCCTTTTATTAAAAAGAAAAATTTGTCTACTTTTTAAGTAGACAGTTGAATAATAAATATAATTAATTTTTATATATCATTACAATGTTCACAAATATATTCCCACACTTCATCATCAAATTCATATTTCATCATTGCACTACTAAGAGCAATTTTAAGCATTTCGTCTATTCTATGGACGCTAATATCTCCACTACATCCAATTGAATTATAAATTTGATAATATCCTTGACCAATAAAATTAATATATGCTTTTTGCAATGCTTCTTCATATTCTAATAATTCATACCCATCTAGACCATATATATCTTTAAGATATTCTCTTGTTTTTTCTATTAACTCTTCTTTTGTATTTGCATATATTTTAGCATATTCGATGTTCTCATCAAAATAATATGTTTGGATTTTACTCATATATTGTTCATATAAATCATAATTATTAGCAAGTTTATTTTCTTTCAACAATTCTTTTTCAATATTTTTGAGTTCTTTATACTCAGCAAGATACTTTTCTAAATCACTTTGATTAAAATAATAGGTCATAATTCTTCATCCTTTCATGTTATTAAATCTTAATTTTCTAATCTTGATTGACTAAAACTAAATTTGATTTTTCTAATTTTTCTCTTTATCTATAAGTTTATATTTTTGATATAATTTATAGTCAAGAAATATTTTATATTCGAATTCTTATATCTGTAGGATTACAATAGATGTGTTACACTAGCGGATAAAAAAAGATAGCGAATAGGAAAAGCCTGTGCTATAGTTGAGCTGCAACCCACCAACAAAGCAAGGAGGTTTCCTATTCGCTATGAATAAGA
>NZ_JBAIZF010000010.1:0-30091 GCF_036762875.1 [Clostridium] cellulosi
TCCCATTCCGAACACGGAAGTTAAGCTCATCAGTGCCGAAGATACTTGGCGGGCGACCGCCTGGGAAAATAGGTCGGTGCCGGCACTAATTTTAAAAGCAAGCTGTCTCCAGCTTGCTTTTTTTGTTGCCTTTTTGCAAGAATATGTTATTTCGCTGAAAACGTCTCCTTTTCCCCAAAAAGTAGACACCTAAAGTGTAAAAGAAGGCGCATATTGTTTTGTTTAATTATTTTGTCCAGCAGATCTGCTGACATTCAGAATGATAATAAGGTTCAGAATATTATATATTTATATATAGGGTAAATTTGAGGCAGTATCATTTGCAATTAGATTAACTGTGTAAATACTATTTAGAAGTAGTGGCCGCTTGTACTTATTAAATTGAATAATCGTTAATATTGCAACGACAAACCTGTATATTCCAATATTGCAATGAAATAGTAAGATTTTGCGAGATAAAATGAGATAATTTTAAAAAAATCAGAACAAATCAATAAAACCACCGGAATATCAATGTTGCGCACCTTATATTGAAAAGTTAGTATAATAGTGTTAGCACTCGCAGCGACAGAGTGCTAATCAAAAATAGAAATTTAATTAATAGAATATAGGCTTTATTCCAAACACTCTTCTTATATTTAATGTATATCGTTAGATATTGGGGGTGATTTTTTATACCCTTTAAGCAGAATTGAAGATGTATTCTATGTTCGGACCACTGAGAAACACGTAATTCACACCATGCGAATTCTATTTTGCAAGTAAAAACTGAAGAAAACGGATGGTGGTTTTACTCACAAGAGACGGTGCGTCCAATAAAATATTGCCCCTTTGAAACAGAAAATTTAACAATAAATAAACAAAGGTTGTGAAGAGATTGAATCATTTTGAAACACGTTTGAAGGCAAGTGACAACACTTATAAGGAGTTATTCCGCCGTTATCAGTATAATCCAATTTTAACGGCGAAGGACTGGCCGTACCCTGTAAATTCGGTACTCAATCCGGCGGCTACAATATTTAACGGTAAGGTATTGCTTCTTGCCCGTGTTGAAGATAGAAGAGGCTTTTCACATCTTACAAAGGCGGTCAGTGATGACGGTATCAGCAACTGGGTCATTGACAGAACACCCACGCTGGCACCTGATCCGGACCATCCTGAGGAAGCATGGGGCATTGAAGACCCGCGTATCACATATATAGATGAGCTTGGAAAGTACGCGATTACGTATACGGCTTATTCAGAGTCAGGGGCAGTTGTGAGTATGGCCTTGACCGAAGATTTTGAAAATTTTGAACGCATAGGGCCGATTATGCCGCCTGAAGATAAGGACGCAACGATTTTTCCATATAAATTTGATGACCGTTGGCTACTAATCCACCGTCCAATTGAGCGCGGGGCAAATATATGGATTTCAGCCTCCAATAATCTCAAATATTGGGGAGCTCATAAAATTCTTATTAATTCACGCGGAGGAAGCTGGTGGGATGGAACCAAAGTTGGTATCTGTGCGCAGCCGCTGGAAACCTCAGAGGGTTGGCTTTTGCTATATCACGGCGTGCGGAATACAGCTTCCGGTGCAACTTATAGGCTTGGCCTTGCGCTTCTTGATTTAAAGAATCCGCTCAAGGTATTACGCCGCAGTGATGAGTGGATATTTGGGCCGCGCGAGGAATATGAAAAGCAGGGCGATGTCCAAGACGTTGTGTTCCCGTGCGGTTGGATTCTTGACAAAGCAACAGGAAAAATTCGCATGTATTATGGTGCAGCGGATACATGTATTGCGCTCGCTGCCGCTTCACTTGATGAACTTCTGGAATATATCATGAATTGCCCTGAACCAGAAAATCCTTAACTGAAAATACCGAATATTTGATATATAAAATTTATACGGTAAGGAGGAATGAATTTTGAAGGCTTTATTTCTGGTAGGCGGTAAGGGGACGCGGCTCAGGCCGCTGACTGAAAAATTGCCTAAACCAATGGTGCCAGTAATGGGAGTACCGCTTTTGCAACGAAATTTCGACAGGCTGAAAACTTTCGGTATTCAAGAAATTGTCTTGAGTACCTGTTACAAACCAGAATGCATTGAGCAATATTTTGGTAGCGGTGCTAATTATGGGCTTCAAATTCATTACGTCAGTGAGGATCTTCCTCTGGGGACAGGCGGCGCTATTAAAAATGCTGAGCGTTACTTTGATAAAGAGCCGTTTTTTATTTTTAACGCCGATATCATAAGTGATATAAATTTTGGTGAGATGCTCAGATTCCATAAGCGCAAAAATGCTGATGTAACTATCGCGGTTACCCGTGTTGATAACCCATCTGCCTATGGCGTTATAGAGTATGACGATCATGACTACGCCATTACTTTCCGTGAAAAACCGAAGCCGCATGAAGTTGTTTCTCATTACATCAATGCGGGTGTTTATATCTTTAATCCGCAAATCCTTAAACACATTCCGGCTGGCAGACCGGTATCGGTTGAGCGTGAGGTATTTCCGAAACTGCTGGAGAAAGGAAAACGAATCGCCGTATACAAGGGCTGCAATTACTGGTTGGATCTTGGTACCCCGGAGAAATACATGCAGGCTCACATGGACGCTTTCCAAGGGCTTTACCGAATAGACGAAGCAGATTTTGAAAAAGAGCCGATTTACGGGCGTTTTAATGCAAAGATAAGCGGAAAAGCAATACTTCGCGGGCCAGTTTATCTTGGAAAAGATGTGCGAATTGAAGCCGGTGCTATAGTCGGGCCAAACGCTGTAATCGGCGACCGCTGCTGCATAGGAAAGAAATGCAGAATTGAAAATAGTATACTCTGGAACGATGTTACAGTAGAAAATGGGGTAGAGATAATTGATTCTATCGTAGCGGATGAATGCCGTGTCGGACTCAGCACGTCATATGAGAAAGTAATTTTTGCCGGAGATGCTTCCAAACGTCTTGCAATTTCATAATAACCAACTATTTAAAGTTAAGGGGGAATCAAAAAGTATGAGTGGCACAAAAAAGTTGAATGTCGCTTTTTTAACAACGTATCCTCCACGAGAATGCGGAATAGCAACATTCACCCAAGATATCATCAACGAGCTCAAAAAATCAACATCAGTAAAAACCGGCGTAATAGCGATTACAGATCAACCTATGCATTACGGGGAAGATGTACGGCTTGAACTCAAACAGCATGACCGTACAAGCTATATAGAGACTGCGAGAAAAATAAATCGATCCGATATTGACGTATTAGTAGTGGAGCACGAGTATGGAATTTACGGTGGTGAATGCGGCGAATATCTGCTTGACCTTATTGAGCTTTTGGAAAAGCCAATTGTTACAACGCTTCACACCGTACTACCATCTCCAAGCGACAAACAAAGGGAGATTCTTAAACAGCTTTGCGCAAAAAGTGAAAAGGTTGTAACAATGGCGATGAATTCAAGAAAAGTGCTGGAAGACGTATATGATGTTGATTCCAGTAAAATTGAATTGATTCACCATGGCGTACCGGATTTAAAATTGCCGGAGAGGGACGAACTAAAAAAAGAACTTGGTTTAGAGAATCGCATAATAATCAGTACATTTGGCCTTATCAGTCCCGGAAAAGGTTTGGAATATGGCATTGAGGCCGTTGCCCAGACCGCCAAAAAGCATCCAGAAGTGCTGTACCTTATACTCGGTCAGACACATCCGGTAATACGCAAACAACATGGTGAAGTATATCGCAACAGCCTTGAGAAAATGGTACGCGAACTGCAGGCCGAGGACAATGTCCGGTTTGTGAACCGGTATCTCACAAAAGAGGAGATAATCCGTTATCTAAAACTATCTGACATTTACATGACGCCTTATCTCGGTAAAGATCAAGCAGTCAGTGGTACGCTTGCATATGCTGTCGGATGTGGCAGGATTATTGTTTCCACTCCTTATTCATATGCGAAAGAAATGCTTGCGGATGGCAGGGGACTGCTTGCAGACTTTGAAGATTCAGCATCTTTAAGTGAATGTATAAATTATGTAATTGAGCACCCAGAAAGAAAGAAACAGATGGAGCAGAAAACAAAACTGCTCGGCGACAACATGAAATGGAGTGTTGTTGCGGACTGTTATAGACGTACATTCTATAAAGCATACAGAGAATATTCAAAGAAGGAGCGGGTAGCTGTATGAGTCCACAGTGCCGTAAACTTCCGGATGAGCGGTTTATATTCCGTTTAACCGACGATACCGGTATGTTTCAGCACTCGATTTACGCCGTTCCTGATCCCACAAAAGGCTATACCAGCGATGACAATGCACGGGCGCTGATTATGGCAGCTATGTTTTACAAAGCGTCCGGAGAGGAACGTTATCTGGATTTGGTTACTCGTTATCTTAGTTTTCTGGCTTATGCTCAAAACGACGGATGGTTTCGCAATTTCATGGATTATGACCGAAATTTTACTGAGAAGAAAGGCTCCGATGATTGTTTCGGCCGGTGCCTGTTAGCGTTGGGATTCACTGCATCTCGAACGTATTTACCAAATAGTATTCGCGGTGTGGCGGACAAGATATTCCGCGATGCAGTTGACAGTTGTGACAAATTATCCTTTTTGAGAGGTAAAGCTTACGCTGCAATAGGCTTATGTTTCAAAAATGAAGATAAGTATCACAGTATTCTTTCAAAACTGGCGTATGATATTGCCATTGCATATGAGCATTGTGCTGCAGCGGATTGGAAATGGTTCGAAAATGAAATTACCTATTGTAACGCAGTCCTGCCATGGTCAATGCTTGAAGCATATGAAGTTTTAAAGGACGAACATTATCGAAAAATCGGGTTGGAAAGCCTTGATTTCCTATTAAAAACAACATTTGTAGGGGATATGTTCCGCCCTGTGGGCTGCAAGGGCTGGTATAAGCGCGGAGAAACACCTGCGGAATTTGATCAGCAGCCAGTTGAAGCTTGCGGAACGATGCTTGCATGCCTAAAGGCCTTCAAGCTAACCGAAAATAATGCCTATCGCAGCTATGCTCGGCAATGTCTCGAATGGTACACCGGTCATAACAGTCTAAATATTTCGCTCATAGACCCGGATACGGGCGGTTGTATGGACGGGCTTACTCCGAAAGGCCCAAACCATAATCAGGGAGCGGAAAGCCTTGTTTGCTGGATAATCGCATCGCTTGCTTCGCATACATATTTCGAGGAAGAAGACAAAGAAGAATGATACAGGAAAAGGAGTGAGCTTTGTGAAGATTAAACCACTCGGAGCAAGAGTCCTACTAAAACAAGAAGAAAGTGAAGAAACTACTAAGTCAGGTATTGTACTTCCGTCCAGCGCAAAGGAAAAACCAAACTGGGGAACAGTAGTTGAAGTCGGACCCGGAGAAACTAAGGACGGACACGAAATAAAAGTGACCGTCAAAAAAGGCGACCGGGTTATTTACAGCAAATACTCAGGAACAGAAGTCAAAATTGACAATGAAAAATATCTGATTCTAAATCAGAGCGATCTACTTGCAGTTATTGAATAATCCTAATAAAAAGTCATATTAGTAGGAAGGTGTTTGAAAATGGCTAAGATGATAGCGTTTGATGAAGATGCAAGAAAGTCAATGCTTGCAGGTGTTGACAAACTGGCCAATGCGGTCAAGATTACGTTGGGCCCGAAAGGACGCAATGTCGTACTTGAGAGAAAATATGGCTCACCAATAATCACAAACGACGGTGTTACGATAGCAAAGGAAATCGAGTTGGAAAATCCATATGAGAATATGGGAGCCCAGCTTGTAAAGGAAGTTGCCAGCAAAACCAATGATGTCGCCGGTGATGGCACAACCACTGCTACACTTTTGGCACAGACTATTGTTCACAATGGCCTGAAGAATGTTGCTTCTGGTTCTAATCCGATAGCGCTCAAGCGCGGTATAGACAAGGCAGTTGCCAAAGCCGTCGAAAGCATCAAAAACAGCAGCCGCAAAATCAAAGGACGCGAGGACATTGAATTTGTCGCATCCATTTCCTCTGAAGATCCGCAGATTGGGCGTTTTTTGGCGGATGCAATGGAGAAAGTTTCTTCAGACGGTGTTATCACTATAGAAGAATCCAAAACATCAGAAACCTATATCGAAACGGTCGAAGGAATGCAGTTCGACCACGGCTATATTTCTCCCTACATGGTGACAGATAAGGAAAAAATGACGGCGGAGCTGGAGGATCCGTATATACTCATTACTGACAAGAAGATCAGCAATGCACAGGAACTCCTGCCGGCTCTCGAAATTATCGTAAAGAAGGGCGCAAAGCTTCTGATTATTGCCGAGGATGTAGATGGTGATGCACTTGCTACATTGATAGTCAACAAACTCCGCGGTACATTCACATGCGTAGCGGTGAAGGCGCCCGGATACGGTGACCGTCGAAAAGAAATGCTTCAGGATATTGCAATACTGACCGGCGGTCAGGTAATATCCAGCGATATGGGCATGAACCTTCAGGATATCAAGGAAGACTGGTTCGGCAAAGCAAAATCAGTTAAGGTTGACAAAGAGAACACAACCATTATTGACGGTTTGGGCGATAAGCAGGCAATACAGGACCGCATAAAATCCATAAAACATCAGATTGAAACAAGCACCTCCGATTATGATAAAGAGAAGCTCAACGAGCGCAAGGCAAAGCTCAGCGGCGGTGTAGCCGTTATCCGCGTTGGCGCCGCAACCGAGACAGAAATGAAAGAAAAGAAATACCGCGTCGAAGATGCATTGAATGCTACTAAGGCTGCTGTTGAGGAAGGTATTATTCCAGGCGGTGGTACTGCGTTTATCAATGCGATACCGGATGTCCAGAAGCTTGCGGATTCACTTGAAGGGGATGAAAAGACCGGCGCTTACATTATTGTACGTGCGCTGGAAGAGCCGCTTCGCCAGATCGCAGCGAATGCAGGTGTTGACCCCTCAGTCGTGGTCGAAAAGGTCCGCAACAGCGAAAAGAGCATCGGCTATGATGCAGCAAAAGAAGAATATGTCGATATGTTTAAATCCGGTATTATTGACCCTGTAAAAGTTACAAGGTTTGCACTTCAAAATGCTGCATCAGTAGCGGGTATGATTCTTACGACCGAAAGTACGGTTGCTGACAAGCCTGAAAAGAAGCAACCGGCACCGGCTCCAAACCCGGATATGGATTATTAATAGCAAATATGCACGTTGTAGTGTCAAAAAACCGGAAAGTGCAAAAAGCGCTTTCCGGTTTTTGCATGAAAAACTTAATTCAAGTTTAGACAAAAAATATTTTTGTATGCAAAACTTTTGACATCAGTTTCGCCCGGAATATCTATCTTCTGTTTTAAATAATTTTGAATACAATGCATAAAATAAATGTGAGCGTAATCTGGAAGGGAGGAATTTGCAATGAGCCATGAAAGACATGAGTTGACGCCGTTTTATAACAATGACTTCGGCTTTTTTCCGTCAAATTTCTTTTCAAATTTTTTGAGCGATAGATTTTGGGACAACTTTGGATTTTGGAATTTCGGAGGCTTCAAAGTTGATGTTAGGGAAAAGAAAGACGCATATATCATAGAGGCCGAAATGCCGGGTATAGATAAAAAGAATGTTGACATTGATATCGATGATAGAATGCTTACAATTTCAGTAAATGTTGATGAAAACAAAGAGGCTAAAGATGACGGTGGACGTTATATAAGAAGGGAGCGCCATGTTGGTTCTTTCAGGAGAAGTTTTTCGATGGACAATGTCCGGACAGAGGATATAAAAGCCGAAATGAAAAACGGGATTCTAACTATAACCTGCCCGAAAAAAACCGAATACCTACCAAAATCAAGAAAAATTGATATACAATAGCTGCCTTTAGCCTGCCATGCTGACTATTTGCCGGAGTTTAGGCAATACTAAAATAAAAAACAGGAGGCTATATATGGCAGCTTTTGATGTGCGCGTCCGGTTTACCGGAGTGATGAGCAAGACAATTTATGCTACCGATAAGCAGGAAGCGCTGAAAAAAATGGAGGCTCAAATTGAGGAAAGTATCCATGATGTTGAAATAAGTGATGTTCAGTTCAGTAACAGTGATATTGAAATAAACGAGATAGAAAAATAATGGCAATATAACCGCTCACCAAGCGGTGGACAAGTTTAAATTGTTTTCCTGTGTTTTGCACGTTTTGATATGCGGAACAATACATCTGTCGATGGATTTACAATAGTTGAATAAAAAAGGACACGTTGGATTAGCGTGTCCTTTTAATATTTCTAAATAAATTGTTAATTATAAGTTGTTTTCAAAGAAACGATAAGCATTATCAAAAAAGAGAGCATTGACAATTTGCTCGCTAAAACTTTTAAGCAGTTCATCATAGATTTTGCTGATATCCTCGACACCTTTCATATCATAAGGTAAATCGGAACCATCAAGGTCTCCGCCTAATGCAAGAACATTTTCGCCGCCAAGTGATAAGAAGTGCTCTATATGATTTTTGACGTCTTTGATAAAGGCTTTTCCGCCATCGCGTAAAAAACCGCGGTAAAGGTTAATACCGACTATTCCACCGCGCTTTTTTATTTCAATAAATTGCTCGTCTGTAAGATTGCGTTTATGCGAGCAGATTTTTTGTGAATTGGAATGAGAGGCGATAAACGGTTTTGAGGTTACTTCTGCGACATTCCAAAAGCCTTTTTCTGAAAGGTGTGAAACATCAACGATCATTCCCAACTGTTCCATTCGGCGCACGACTTCAACCCCGAATTCGGTTAGTCCTTTTGCGTGTTTTACCATAACGCCGTCGCCGATTTCACATCTTCCGTTCCAGGTAAGCGTCATAATTCTGACGCCCATATTATAGGCCTTGTCGAGGTTTTCAATTTTCCCTCCGAGTGCGGCACCGCCTTCAATCGAAAGCAGTGCCGCAGTTTTGTTTTTGTTGAGAGCGGACTTTAATTCGGCAGCATTACGGCAAAATAAAATCTTATCGCTGTTTTTCGTCATTTGAAAAATGAAAGTTTTGTAGACATCTTCAAATCGTCTTACTGCCGATTCTCCTCTGTATTCGTCGGGTATCCAGATGGCAAAAACCTGCGCGAGCGGATTATATGCTTGAGCTCTTTTCAAAGACCAATGCAGTTCATTGTCAAACAGCTCAGCTTTTTTTAAATAACATTCAGTAATTGTGTCACAGTGCAAATCAAAGTATTTCATATTGACTCCATTCTGCCGCGCCGGCTTTATCCAAATATAATGACGAATAGCATATCTGGTATATTTCAGCGCGGCTATATGATTATCAGCTAAAGGTGAATGGGTAAATTCATCTTTTTGATTATAGCATAGCTTTATGAAAATGACGAAATATTTATGCCTGAATTATAATCAAAATTATGCCCCGCAAAAATCAAGATGCATTAATAAACTAAATTATGACTTATAATACTAAAATAGTATTGACAATAAGACAATAATAAGTATAATGTAATTAAATTAGGATAATATAGACAATATAAAAGAAAAAATTACAAAAATAGGCATATTAATTAATTTATAGTGGAATTGATTAATTTACAATCCAAAACAATTTCAATAAGCCGGAGAATAATATATAAAACCGCATGATAGAAAGCTTCATCGTAATTTCGGATACATAAAATCTCTTACGGATTTTGTTCTGGGGAGTAAAATCATGAAAAAAGTCAAGCTGTTCTGCATACCCTATGCTGGTGGTTCTGCATTCGTCTATTATAAGATGAAACAATATTTAAATGCAAGTATTGAACTTTGTCCTGTTGAACTCGCCGGCAGAGGGAAAAGGATGAGAACGCCCTGTTACGAAAGTATTGACGAAGCTGTTGACGATATCTGCGGAATAATAAGAGAGAAAATTGATGACAGCCCATATGCTTTGTTCGGTCACAGCATGGGCGGTATTTTGGCATATGAAGCGCAAAACAGACTAATCAAGGCGGGCAAAAATGCTCCTGTGCATCTATTTCTATCCGCTGTCCGGCCGCCGCATCTTATGGAAAGGCAAAAAGTACTACATACACTTCCAGATGACGAGTTTATAGTAGAAATCCTTAAATTTGGCGGAACAGACAGAAGAGTCTTTGAAAATGACGAGTTAAGCGAATTTTTCATAAGGCTTTTAAAATCGGATTTAAAGATTATCGAAACATATAGATATGATAAGGAATACGAAGTTACCAAAACGGATATTACGGCTCTATCTGGCAAAGACGACAATATAACTTACGATGAAATGTCAGAATGGGAAAAGTATACTTCAGGTAAATTTAAAATTTTTCAGTTCGGCGGCAACCATTTCTTTATAAATAGCTGTACCAAAGAGGTTGCTGATGTAATAAACCATGAAATTGCCGTTGATAGCGGCTATGAATATCAAGTAACGAAAACGCTGTAGGAATGATTGTATGTTTGACAATGATTTATCGCTTATCGTATTTTGGGCCAGTATTGCCGTAAATTTATTGCTTCTGTATTTTATAGGCGATGCGGTAGTCAAAATTGTAAAGGAAAAGCGGAAATTCAAGGGCCACGGCATAAACGGGCTAGTTGCAGTATTATTGTCTACTATCACTATGTTGCTGTCTATTTTTTGCCTGTATGAAATTCCGCAGATACTTTACAATGGCTATAATTGGGCCATGATTTGGGAAATAGGCCCTGATGCCCTTATAAGGGCGGCAATTTCACTATCTGTTCTTGCACCGCTTCTCTACATATATTTTCTTATCTCGTTTTTCTTTGAAAAACCTGACGACAAACCGTATTTTCTCATAATTACTATGAGCGTGCTGAGCGGTTTCGGAAATTCCATGATGGTGTTTATAGTCAATGAGGCGCTCAACAGGACTCTCAACGATACTAACCATGCCGCGGGTATAGAAACAGGATTGTATGTCTATTTTATTCTCGGGCTTTTGTTTTTTACCGCAGCAGACTACTACACCAGAAAAAGAATGATAGTCCTTACAAACAGAATGATATTTGAAAAACGAATGAAAATAATCGATAAGATTTTCGGTGCTCCTTTTTACAATTTTGAGTCAATGGATCACGGAAAAACATACGCAGCACTTAACAATGACCCCGAAACGGTCAGTAATTTTGTAAATATGTTTGTTCAAATATTAACTGGTTCCGTTTCGCTGATATTTTGTTTTGTCTATTTATGGACTCTGAACGGTGAAGGAGCATTTTTATCAATAGTTATTATTGTCATTGCTTCCGCATTGTTTATGCTTGTTAGCCATTCGGCGCAGAAAGCATTTGAGAAGAACAGGGATGTGCAAAACCTGTTTTTTAAGAACATAAGCGATTTAGTAGGCGGGTTTAAGAAATTATACATAAACGGAAAGAAACGCAGCGAGTTTCACGATGATATTCAAAATAGCTGCAAAATGTATACCGATACACGCATTGAAGGAGATATCAAATTTGTCGGCGTTACCATATTCGGCAACATCATGTATATGCTCGTAATTGGCATAGTGGCGTTTACTTTCTCAATGATATTCCCTTATATCCAAAGCAATACGTTAAGGTCATTTGTCGTTGTCTATCTATATATGGGCAGCATAATAACTATGCTGACAAGCCAAATCCCAAGCCTTGTCCGTGTAATGGTTAGCTTCAGAAGGATTGAGTCTTTCATCAATGAAATCTCGACGCTGAAGGAAGAGCCGGCAGTTATATTTGAGGAAAAGACTTCTGATATAAAGATTCAGCTCAAAAATGTCAAATTCCATTACAAGAATACAAACGGCGAAGAATTCTCTTTGGGGCCAATCAATTATGAATTCCGTTCCGGCGAGATAGTATTTATCACAGGGGGCAACGGCAGCGGCAAGACTACGCTTGCAAAACTGATAACCGGTTTATATCAGCCTGATGAGGGCGAAATATTGGTTAATGGTGAAAAGGTCGACACCAAAACGTTGGGTAACTATTTTACTACTGTTTACAGCGATTTCTACCTATTTGACCGGTTATACGGTATCAACACAGATGAAAAGATGGACGAGATCAAAAAATATCTTGATATATTGAAAATCAGCGACAAGGTGAGCATAAAAGACGGCAAATTTACCACAACCAGACTCTCTACAGGTCAAAAGAAAAGGCTCGCGCTTCTTATTTCCTATCTTGAGGACAAGCCTGCTTTCTTCTTTGACGAATGGGCGGCAGATCAAGACCCGGAATTCAGAAAATTCTTTTATACCACCCTTCTGCCTGAGCTTAAAGCAAGAGGCAAAGCGGTCATAGCGATAACCCATGATGACCGCTATTTCGGCGAGGCAGACAAACTGATAAAAATGGAGATGGGGCAAATTATCGATCAATATGCGTCGTCATACGCCGTAAGCGGCGGAAAAACAGAATTGGCATAAGAGGGTGCTTATTTGTGACAAAAAAGCTAATTGCGGCGGCTCTTATACTTTGCCAAGTGCTTTTGTTCGGGTGCGCTGGTCGAACTGTAACAGTAGTCGAGGGGCAAAGCAGCTACCACGAAAAAGGTGTGACTATAACAAATAAGGGCAATTACTTTAATGTAGTTTTGGATTATACAAGCGGGCTTACTAATAGAGAAATGGGAGCAGCCTATGCAAGGGGAATATTAAAGGTTGTCCCTAACTTTGAGTCCCTTGTCGATTCATATATTTCAGAGATAAATAACGATATCGAGTACCGCAATAACATGTACAACAAGGATGGTCTGGTGACACAGATTGATAAAAGATATATGGACGAGATAGAAGGAATGGCGTCCGTATTGTCAAAGGACTACAAGAATCAGCGAAATGACAACAAGATTTCAAAGGATGAGCTGTACCTTTATAATTTAATAGCTGATATCGGTCAGGGCACACAGTGCAGTTTTGTTTCGGTTTATGGTTCGCGGTCGGCTACTGGCAGCACGATCGCGGGGCGTAACCTTGAATGGTTTGGCGGGCAATATAATCAGATATCGCAGATTCAGGCGGTTATAACTTTTATCTATCCCCAAAAGAAGATTTGCTCGATTGGCTATCTTGGATATATGGGGATTTTAACAGGTATAAACGACAGCAAGAATTTTGCGGCGATATTACTCGCTCCAACAGGTGAAGCTTATAATTCCCAGGGCAAAAGGTCGTTTCCGTTGGATCTAAGGACAGCACTTGAAACTTATGACACAATTGAAGAGATTGCGGATTATATGAAGGATTCTAAGAAATATTACGCAAATAACCATATAATTGCCCTATCTGACCCAGATAAAAGCATAATCCTTGAAAACAACATCAGCGGTTTTGGACCGCATGGCAGCAGGGTTAAGCGCGCAATCAGAACTGCTGATTCCCGCCTTAACGACGGCGTGACCTGGGGGATAAGTGATGCAATAGGCAGCGTTAATTCATTCTTACTTTATGGGAATTATGATAACCATACGCATGAACAGCATAACACCAAAAGATGGGAGAATATGAAGAAACAGCTACTGGCTGGTGGCGACAAGGTAACGCCTGAGGAATTGAAGAGTGTCATTACATATGACAATGGTTCTCCCGGCGCTGCAATCGAGAGCGGGGATATATACAACAGAGAAACAACTCAAATGGTATTGTTTCAGCCGAAAACCATGTCATTAGAAGTCTATTTCCGGCCAAAAACCTCAGAAAGGAATCCGGATACTCCTATTTTTGTAAAAGTCCCGGTTTTCGAGAATAACTGACAGTCAAGTAGAAGGTGGGGGAGAAGTAATGGACAATAAGGTATTTGAAAAGGTTAAGGAAATATTGCGCAGCCAGCTTCCAGATGGCTCAAGTGCGGAGATATCGCTTGATGATAACTTGACAGATCTGGGTATAAACTCATTGCTATTTGTAAAAATTGCGGTCGCACTGGAGACGGAGTTTGACATTGAATTTAAGGATGAAGATCTGGACATCAAGAGATTTAAAACCGTCGGAGATATCGTTTGCTATGTGGAAGATAAAGTAAGTGCCAATATTTAAAAATTAAGCACGATATATGCGGTTGTTTATCGACCTGACCGCAAATACAGGCAGGGTGAATGACATGCAGGATTTTAAAACACTTACAGAATTATTGGTTGCGAGAAAGAATGAGGAGCAAAGGGACATAACATTTATCCTCGATAGTAATAAAGAAGAATTTGTTTCCTATAAGGATTTATATTATAAAGCTTTAAAGCTTCTTGGCAGTCTGCAGAAGTATGGCTTCAGGCCGGGCGATAAAGTTATATTCCAGATCGATGACAACAGAAGTTTTATAAATTCATTCTGGGCATGTATTCTCGGCGGTATGATTCCTGTACCCATGGCTATTGGCAATAATGATGAGCAAAAATCGAAGCTCTTCAAGATATGGAAGATAATCGGCAACCCCAGAATGATCACTTCACAGGATCTGGTGAAAAAATTAAAATCCTTTGCGGATAAAAATGGCCTTAATGAGCAGATGAATGAGATACTCAAGAGGGTCATTTTTATAGATAATGTCATTCTGGGCGAAGATACCGGTGAGATATATTATCCACAACGCGACGATATGGCGTTTATTCAGTTCTCGTCCGGTTCGACGGGTGACCCGAAAGGCGTCATTATAACTCATGGCAATGTTTTAACAAATATCTCTGCTATAATGCGCTGGTCAAAAATTGATACAAACGATGTAAGTTTAAACTGGGTGCCGCTGACTCATGATATGGGGCTTATCGGGGTACACATCAAGGATGTAATAGTTGATATTAACCAATATAATATGCCTACCAAGCTTTTTATCGAAAACCCTACGCTTTGGCTGGAAAAGGCAAGCGAGCATAGGGCTACATTGCTATATTCACCCAACTTTGGGTTCAAGCATTTTTTGGAATCCTACAAAGCGGAAGATAAAAAAGACTGGGATTTGTCCAGCATTAGGCTGATATATAACGGCGCGGAACCTATATCAATGGGGCTGTGCAATGAATTTTTGGATAAGATGGCGGTATATGGGCTTAAACGGAGTGCTATGCACCCGGCTTACGGCCTTGCCGAGGGGACAATTGCAGTTGCTTTCCCGAATCCCGGGGAAGAATTTATGTTCCATGTATTGGACAGAAATCATTTAAATATCGGACAAACCGTTAAGGATACATATAAAGAAGACAGAAATGCGGTTGTCTTTATGGACGTAGGTTATCCTATCTACGACTGCTATGTTCGCATTTGCGACGAGGAAAATAACGAGATCGGGGAAAATAAGATAGGATATATCCAAATCCGCGGCGGAAATGTTACAACCGGATACTACAATAACAAAGAGGCTACGGAAAAGGCGATAACGAAGGACGGATGGTTTAACACTGGCGATCTGGGCTTTTTGAGGAATAAACGCCTTACAATCACGGGTCGCGCAAAAGACGTTATTCTTGTCTCGGGTCAGAACTACTATTCTCAGGATATTGAGCGCATTGCGGAAAGCGCTGAAGGGGTTGAAACTGGAACAGTTGCTGCTGTTGGTGTCTTTAATAAAGAGCATGGCAGCGACGACCTGATTCTTTTTATCCGTTACAAGGGAAATATAGAAAATTTTGTATCAATATCGGAAGAAGTAAAGCAAGTCATCAACGAGAAACTGGGTATTGAAGTCTCTGAAGTAATACCGGTCAATGAACTGCCAAAGACTTCGAGCGGAAAAGTCCAGCGCTTCAAATTGGGCGAGGGCTATGCCAAAGGCGAATACGATTTAATAAGACGACAGTTGCAAGAGCTGTCAGAAAATGAATTTGAGAACCGAGAAATTGTGCCGCCGGAGAATGAAACTCAGAAAAAGCTTATTGATATATGGCGTGAAATATTAAATGTAAAAAGAATTGGTATCAGTGACAACTTCTTCAGTTTAGGCGGGGATTCACTAAAGATTACACAGCTTGTTTCAAGAATTAAAGACACTTTTGGAATTTCGCTCGACCAATCGCTGCTCTTTGAAAATCCGGATATTGAGAACATGTCTCGGATTATCGAAGAATACAAGGACAACAGGCTTAAAGAAGACAAAATCAAAAGGGCAGCGGGCGACAGGGCAGAACTGTCTTTTGCCCAGCAAAGACTCTGGTTCCTTGACAAACTGGACAAAAACAGCCCTCAATATAACTTGTATAAAGGGATAATCCTCAAAGGCAAACTCAATAAAGCCGCCTTGAACGAGAGCCTTAATTTAGTAATGAACAGGCATGAGATTCTCCAGATGTCTTTTTCTGAGGACAATGGACGCCCAGTTCAGATCTTTAACCCTGATGCAACAATAACCCTTGAAAACATCGACTTGCGCAATATCCCTGAAAGCGAGAGATGGGAAAAAGCTTCATTAATAGCAAAAGAGGTTGCTTCAAAGCCATTTAATCTTGAAGAAGCGCCGCTGTTTAGAGGCAAATTGCTTTGCATGGATAAAGATGAGCATATTCTTCTTCTTGCTGTGCATCACATTGTTTTTGACGGCTGGTCATTCGGCATTTTCTTGAAAGAACTCGGCTTTTATTACGACAAGCTAATACATGGTACTAAGAAAGAACTTCCGGAGCTGGAAATACAATATGCAGATTATGCCCTATGGCAAAAAAAGTTGGAGCAAGAGGGCGCTCTCGATGATCAGATAAAGTATTGGAAAAAGCGCCTCAGCGGCAATCTGCCGATTTTGAATTTCCCGACAGACAAGCCAAGGCCGGCAGTGCAGACATACAACGGACGAAAAATACAAGTTGCTGTGCCGGAAAAACTGCTGAAAAAGCTTAAGGCCTATGCAGAGAATGAGAATGCGACTCTGTTCATGGTGCTTTTTGCGGCTTTCAATGTATTGCTTTATAAATATACTGGACAAACAGACATTATTCTGGGTTCGCCGATTGCCAACCGAAGCCGCAAAGATATCGAAGGGCTGATCGGATTTTTTACAAATAATATTGTTCTGCGGACTGTTTTTACGGAAGACATTGATTTTCAGTCCCTATTGAAGATTGTAAAGAAAGAGACGCTTGAAGCATATTCGAATCAGGATGTTCCGTTCGAAAAACTTGTGGAAGAGCTGCACGTTGAGCGCAACATGAGCAGGAACCCTGTATTCCAATTCCTTTTTGGAATGCAGAACACACCTATGCCGAATAAGGTCTTTTCAGATATCTATGTATCTTATATGGATATTGACGGCGGATATTCAAGGTTTGACTTGTCTGTTGACGTTCACGTGACGGGCGACGGGCTCATTCTCGATTACGAGTATAATACCGATCTGTTCAATGACGACACTATTATTCGCTTTGCTGGACATTATAATCATTTGCTCGAGGAAGTCATTAGAAACCCGCAGGAACGCATTAATAAGATTGAGATTCTGACTGATGAAGATAAGGAAATATTATCTAAACTAAACGATACGGAAAGAACATTTGACAGCGCAAGCTTTATAGAACTTTTCGAAAGACAGGCTAAAATATCACCTGATGCAATTGCCGCAGAGAGCGGAAACGAGAAGTTAACCTATCGTGAGCTGGATGAAATATCAAATAAGCTCGCAAATTATCTTATATCGCTCGGAGCTGCTCCCGAAACCATTATTGCAATTTATATGGAGCGTTCGGTAAGAATGCTTGTCGGTCTTTTGGGTATTCTCAAATCCGGTGCGGCATATCTGCCGTTAGACCCGATTTACCCAAAAGAACGGATTAAATTAATGCTCGAAGACGCTGATGTCAAACTGATACTGTCCGAACAACAGCTATATGATAGTCTGCCTGATATCGGTGCCCGCATTATCGATTTTGATCAGGAATGGAACAACATTTCACAGCTGAGCGCCGCTGCGCCGAAAATCTCAGTGTCAGGCAATAATCTCGCCTATGTTATCTATACTTCCGGTTCGACCGGCAAACCTAAGGGCGTTCAGATTGAGCGCCATTCGCTCGACAATTTCTTGAAATCCATGGCCGAACATACAGGTATCGGAAATAAAGACGCCCTTTTGGCAGTGACAACAGTATCATTTGATATTGCAGCGCTTGAACTGTATCTTCCGCTGATATGCGGCGCAAGAACCGTAATCGCGTCAAGAGAAGAGACCATTGACGGTGAGAAGCTGTCTCATCTGCTGAACTCGAAAGGTATCACTATAATGCAGGCTACACCCGCGACCTGGAGGCTGCTTTTGGAATCGGGATGGGAAGGAACTGCAGGACTTAAGGCGTTATGCGGCGGTGAGTCACTCCCGAACGAGCTTGCAGAAAATATTTTGGAGCGCTGTGAGTCGCTTTATAACGTATATGGCCCGACGGAAACGACCGTCTGGTCAACTATTGGACACATAGAGAAAGGCGATGGGATTATTTCAATCGGCAGGCCCATCGCAAACACTCAGGTTTATATACTCGACAAGTCGTTGAATCGTGTCCCTGTTGGTGTGCCCGGGGAGCTGTTCATCGGAGGGGAAGGCACAGCCCGCGGGTATATGAACCTCCCGCAACAGACGAGCGAGAGATTTATCCGCGGCAAAGCCGGTGGAAGGCTTTATAAAACCGGTGATTTGGCAAAATGCACGCCTGACGGCAAGCTGATTTGCCTTGGCAGGATTGACAATCAGGTAAAAATTAGGGGCTATAGGATAGAACTCGGCGAGATAGAGTCGTTGCTCAAGCAACTGCCACAGGTGAAAGACTGCATTGTCGCAGATAAGGAGATTATCTCTGGGGAAAAATCTCTGGTAGCGTACATTATCCCTGCCGTTTCAGATGACGACCATCATCTGTCTCCGGAATATCTACGGGATTTTCTCAGTAATAAACTTCCCAGTTATATGGTTCCGTCTGCTTATGTCCTTTTGAGCAGTTTCCCGATGACGGCAAACGGAAAAATAGACCGAAAGGCCCTGCCTATTCCAAAAATTGATTCAAGTAGCAGGCCTGATGATTCCAATCTGGGGGAAACAGAGAAAATTATCGCTTCAATCTGGCGCGATGTTTTAAAAACCGATAATATCGGCGTAAATCAGAATTTCTTTGACGTCGGCGGCCATTCACTGCTTTTGGCGCAGGTGCGAAGCAGGCTTGTGAAAGCGTTCAACAAAGATATATCAATGATGGACCTTTTCAGATATCCGACAATACATACGCTGTCAGAATTTATTGAGGGCGGCGAAAAATCGGAATCTGATAATGTTTGCATTAAAACGCGTGCGAAGAAGGATGAGGACAACAGTATTGCTGTTATAGGTATGAGCGGCAGGTTCCCCGGCGCAAAGAATATTGATGAATTCTGGGAAAATCTTTGCGCTGGAAAGGAATCAATATCGCGCTTTACCGATGAAGAGATGTTAGCTGAAGGCGTAAGTCCGGATATGCTCAATAAGCCCGGATACGTCAAAGCAGGCGGTTCGATTGAAGACATCGACAAGTTTGACGCGTCGTTCTTTGGTTATAACGCCAGGGAGGCGGAACTGCTTGACCCGCAGCAGAGGATTTTCCTCGAAGAAGCGTGGAAAGCTCTTGAGAACGCAGGATATGATGCCGAAAAATTTTGCGGCCTGATTGGGGTATACGGCAGTATCGGAATGAACACATATGCTCAGGCCCTCAAAGAGTCCTATGCCTCAGAAGGGCTTGCCGCCAACTATCAGATAATGACGAGCAACGACAAGGATTTTCTCGCAACCCGTGTTGCCTATAAACTGGCGCTTGAAGGGCCGGCGATTACCGTCCAGACCGCGTGCTCTTCTTCTCTTGTTGCGGTACATCTGGCATGTCTCGCGCTTATCAATGGTGAATGTGATATGGCGCTTGCGGGCGGCGTTTGTGTAAGGATACCGCAGAAAGCCGGGTACTTATATGAAGAAGGCATGATATTGTCCCCAGACGGGCATTGCCGCGCATTTGACAGTAAGGCGAGCGGTACGGTAAGCGGTAATGGAGCCGGAGTTGTTGTATTAAAGCGCCTTAAGGATGCCATAAGAGACGGAGATAACATAAGCGCTGTAATAAAGGGTTCGGCAATAAACAACGACGGATCGCACAAGATCGGGTACACTGCGCCTGCTATTGACGGTCAGGCTAAAGCTATAGCCGCGGCACAGGCAAAGGCACAGGTAAACCCTGAAACCATAACGTATATTGAAGCGCACGGAACAGGAACTCCCCTCGGGGACCCGATTGAGATTGAGGCACTGACGAAGGTTTTCAGGGACAAAACAGATAAAAAAGGTTATTGCGCCATTGGTTCGGTAAAAACGAATATCGGGCACCTCGACGCAGCCGCCGGCATTGCGGGGCTGATTAAGACGGTTTTGTGTATCCGCAATAAAATGCTGCCGCCGAGCCTCAACTTTGAGAGCCCTAACCCGAAATGCAAGTTTGAAAGCAGCCCGTTCTATGTCAATACAACGCTAAAGGAATGGAAGAATACAAATGGCCCACTGAGAGCGGGTGTCAGCTCATTTGGAATCGGCGGAACAAACGCCCATGTGATTTTGGAAGAGGCTCCGGCAATTGAACAGCATGAGGATACTAATGAGCCGTGTATTCTTGTATTTTCTGCAAAGGATAAAGAAGCCCTCGATGCGGTAACCAATAAATTCTTCACTTATTTAAAACAAAACAAAAATATAAATATACACGATGCGGCGTATACGCTTCAGGTCGGCAGAAGAGAGTTTGATTGCAGAAGATTTCTTGTCTGCAATTCCGTTGAAGACGCGCTTAAAGCATATGAGACTATCAATAATCCTGAAACGCGTTTCCATGACAATGTCGGTATCAAACTGCAGCCCAAAAAGAGGATTGAAGATAAGGAATTAGAGAATCTTGCTTTGGAGGAAATCGGCTTTAAATGGCTGCAGAATGCCGAGATAGACTGGGAAAGGCTTTATAAAGGCAAACGGAGAAGACGCCTGCCCCTGCCGACATATCCGTTCAAAGCTCAATCCTATTGGTTTAAGAAGAACGGACCTTTGCAGAATCAAAATACTGATAAAAATTTTGCAAAGGCGGCGGATATCGCTGACTGGTTCTACACGCCGATTTGGAAACAATCTTCCGAAGAAATTGGCTTTGCCGACATTGAGCACATAAACTCTAATGAAACGGTGCTTGTACTGAAAAACAGCAGTGCTTTTTCAGACGCGTTGACTGAACGGATGGCAAACCGCGGTATTGCTTTTGTAACGGCGATTGCAGGGCGCGACTTCAGTGCTGTTGACGGCGTCTATGTGATTGATATTGATGATCCGGACCATTATGAAAAATTGATCTCGGAAGTTACCCAAACTGGCAAGGCTCTCAGGATTATCAATCTTTTAGGGGTTACAGAAGAAGAATTTTTACCGGAATCGGAACAGTCAGTTACTCATGCCAAAAAGCTTTTTTACAGCATGCTGTATTTGGCTAAAGCTATAGGAAAACTTTCGACCAAACCCTCTGTGCGGATAATCGCTGTAACAGACAATTCGCAGCGTATATTCGGCGAGAAAACGTATTATCCAGAAAAGGCAATACATCTCGGAGCATGCAGGGTTATCCCGAAGGAATATCCCAATATTAGCTGCGGAAGTATAGATGTAAGTATGCAGGAAAACAGTGTTTATGATGCGGATTCGGCCGATCGGCTTATAGATACTGTGTTTTCCGAAAGTGGCAGCGTCCTTACAGCGATAAGAGGGGAGCAGTGCTGGAAGCTTGATTATGAGCACATTAAGCTGAGCGCGGCAAGTAACCCAGCGGTGAAAATAAGACAGAACGGCGTTTATGTAATCACCGGTGGGCTTGGGGGCATAGGGCTGGCAATTGCAAAATATCTTGCAAAGAAAGCCGCAGCAAAGTTAGTTCTTGTCGGACGCTCCCAATTTCCTGATGAAAGCAGTTGGGATCATTGGATCGCTGAGCATGGCAAACGGGACAAAACGTCTCAAAAAATATTGCAACTTAAGGAATTACGTGAACTTGGTGCCGAAGTATTTGTGTGCAAGGCAGATGTAACTGACTATAATCAGATGAAAAATCTGCGCGAAACCGTGGAAGAAAGATTCGGCACAATTAATGGCATAATTCACGCTGCAGGTATACCGGGCGGCGGCATGATACAGTTCAAAACAAAAGAAAGCGCTGAAAACGTCTTTGCGCCGAAAATTCAAGGCACTTTGGCGGTATATAGCGCGTTCAAGGACTGCGGACTTGACTTTATCCTCTTGTCATCATCGCTGAACGCAATTACCGGCGGATTCGGGCAGGCTGACTACAGCGGCGCAAATGCTTTCCTTGACGCGTTTGCGATATCGCATAACAAAAACAACGGTACAAGGGTCATTTCCATCGATTGGGACCGCTGGCCAGGTGTAGGTATGGCGTCTACAGGTGCGTATCTATCGGAAGCTGCAGTAAACGTAATTCTGGGAAGTTGTATATCGGACAACTCTGAACGAATAATCTACTCCAACACATTAAGCCCTGAAAAGGACTGGGTGCTTTCAGAGCATAAGATAATGGATATACCGACAGTCGCCGGAACTGTATATCTTGAGATGGCAAGAGCCGCGTTTGAAGATATCACGGGCGGTACCAAAGCGGAGATATCCAATGTTGTGTTTTTGAACCCGATGGCCGTTAGATTCGGGGAACAGCGGAAAGTCTTTACGATACTAAAAAAAGCCGGCGACTATTACGAGTTCAATGTTGTGAGCGAGACAGCCGACGGTAGCGGCAAAACGGTATTTCAAGAGCACGCAAGAGGAAGGATTGCAGCGAATAACGATGCGGATAGTAAACATTACGATTTGGAAAGGCTAAAAGAAAGATGTTCTGAAAAGAGCATCTTCCCGTCGCCTGAAATGCCGACTGTCTCAGAAGCGTTTATCAGTTTTGGCGGCAGATGGCGCTCGCTCGTTAATTTCTCTGTGGGTAACGGCGAAGGCCTTGCTTTGGTTGCTCTGGACAAAAAGTATTTATCGGAGCTGGATAGTATAAAGCTTCATCCGGCAGTCCTTGATACAGCCACCGGCGTTGTAAGGCTTGCCACAGGCGGCAATTTCTTGCCTCTTGCCTATGACAGCATTAAATTATACGGCAAGCTGCCGGGAACAGTTTACAGCTACATAAAGTTTGGAAAAGGCTTTGAAGCTGAATCTGATACTATTACCTGCAATGTTGAACTTATCAGTGAGTCCGGTGAAAGGATAGCTCAGATTACTGGTTTTACAATGAAAAAGGTAGAAAAGGCTATAGCCGGTGCTAAGTCTGATAGCCTGCGCCCAGCGCGTCAGAACTATGATTTCCTGAATGAAATCGCCAATCAGAATGGATTTTTAAACGAAGGATTAACCGCTGATGCGGGCATAAAGGCGCTGGAGAAAGTCTTAGAAGGCTGCTTCAGGCCACAGGTGATTGTTTCTACAAAGGAATTATCGGTTGCTTTCAGTCAGGCAAATTATATCGATCAGAATGTGCCGACCGGTAAGACTGAAAACGAGGAAACCGCTGAGAAGCACCCGAGGCCGGACCTTGAAACGGAGTATATTCCTCCGAGAAATGATTTGGAGAAGCGGCTGACCGCTTTATGGGAAGATATATTCCGTTTAGAAAAGGTAGGCATATATGATGATTTCTTTGCGCTGGGCGGCGATTCGCTGTTGCTTATACAACTGCACACAGGGCTCAAAGAAAACTTCAAAGCAGATATCGCCGTAGTTGATTTGTATAAATACACCACAATAGCGCAGTTGGCAAAGCATTTAAGCAACTCAGCGGAAGAAGATGAAAAGCCTAATTTTGAAAAGGTGAACCAAAGGGTGAATAAACAGCTTGAGATTTTGCGGCAAAAGAGAAAATTAATGCAGCGCAGGAAAAGGAATGATTTAGATGAGTGAACTCAATGAAAACATGGAAAATGCCATTGCGATAATCGGTATGACGGGGCGTTTTCCGGGTGCAAAGAATCTCGATGAATTTTGGAACAATCTTTGCAATGGGGTGGAGTCAGTACAGAATTTCAGCAGGGAACAGCTCATCGAGATGGGGATAGATAAAAACCTGCTTGACAATCCCCAATATGTCCCGGCCGACGCCATACTTGAGGACATGGATAAGTTTGACGCCGGATTCTTCGGCTATTCAGCAAGAGAAGCTGAGATCATGGACCCGCAGCACCGCCTTTTTCTCGAAAGTGCGTGGGAAGTGCTCGAGAGTGCCGGATACTCCTCTGAACTGTACGACGGCAGAATTGCGGTATACGCCAGTGCAAACCTGAGCAGCTACATGATAAGAAACATCTATTCCAATCCCGCGCTGGTACGTCAGCTGGGTTCGTTCAAGATAATGATTGCTAACGGCCAGGATTTTCTGGCGACCAAGGTATCGCACAAGATGAACCTGATGGGGCCCAGCGTAAACGTCAATACCCTTTGCTCATCGTCGATGGTTGCGGTTCACTTTGCATGCCAAAACCTATTAAATTACGGCTGCGATATTGCAATCGCCGGCGGCGTCAGCCTTCAGGTCACAAGAAACGAGGCGTTCTTCTATCAGGAGGGCGGCATAGGTTCCGCCGACGGGCATTGCCGCGCATTTGATGCAAAGGCAAACGGTACAGTGAGCGGCAGCGGCCTTGCAATAGTTGTTTTGAAAAGGCTGGAGGACGCTATTGCCGACGGCGACTACATCCACGCTGTAATTAGAGGTACAGGCATAAATAACGATGGCGCTGTTAAAAACAGCTATACTGCGCCGAGCGTTGACGGCCAATCTCAGTGTATTGCCGAGGCAATAGCCATGTCTGGTGTAAACCCTGAGACCATTACATATATTGACGCCCACGGAACAGGTACAAATTTGGGCGACCCGATAGAGATCGCCGCTTTGACAAAGGCATACAGAGCCTATACCGACAAAAAGCAGTACTGCGCCATCGGTTCGGTAAAAACGAATATAGGGCATCTCGTCCATGCGGGCGGATTGGCAAGCCTTATCAAGACCGTACTGTCCATGCAGCACAGGCAGATTCCACCGAGCCTTAACTTTGAAGAACCAAACCCCAAAATAGATTTTGTCAACAGCCCGTTTTATGTAAATACAAGGCTGTCTAAATGGGAATCAAACGGCACACCTCTGAGGGCGGGTGTCAGCTCGTTCGGCATCGGCGGCACGAATACGCACGTAATATTGGAAGAAGCGCCTCAAATTGAGCCTTCAGAGAAGTCTAAGAGACCCTGGCAGTTGATAATTCTCTCTGCAAAAACCGAGACGGCTCTTGAGAAGATGACGTCTAATCTTGCCGAATATGTAAAGAATCATCAGGAATTGGATCTTGCCGATATAGCGTTCACGCTGCAGGTGGGAAGAAGAAACTTCGCCCATAAGAGGTTCTTAGTGTGCAGGGATAAAAACGATTTGATAACGAGCTTGCAAAACCTGCAAAGCGACAAAGTCTATACTCATTTCCAAAAGGCGAAAGAGCAGCAAACAGCGTTTGTTTTCCCACACTACGAGCGCTGGTATCCAGAAATGGGCCATGTATTGTATGAAACCGAAAAAGGCTTTAGAAAAACTGTCGATAAGTGCGCCGAGATACTCATGGACTTGATTTCCAGAGATATTCGCAACGATATGTATAACAAGTCTGAGGTTTCGGACGAGCGAATATCAAGGATAGGCATGTTTGTCACAGAATGCGCATTGGCAAAACTGCTTATGAGCTTAGAGGTAACTCCTGACATTATGATTGGTCAGGGCGTTGGAGAATTGGTTGCGGCTTGCATAGCAGGGGTATTTTCGCTTGAAGACGCATTGAAACTTGTATCCGCCGACGATATTGCCTCAATGCAAAATGTCGCAGAACAAGTGGCGCTCAAAGAACCCACAATCCCGTTTGTGTCTGGCGTTACAGGTAAGGGAATAAGTGATGCCGAGGCACTCGACCCCAACTACTGGGCCGAATTGCTGAATACCTCAAATGCCTTTGAGGCCGGCATTGAGGATATGCTTAAAGACCAAAACCTTGTACCTATTGAAATTGGCCCCGATATAGTCGCCAATATTAAAACAGATGACCTTTCCGAAGCGAATAGAGACGGGAGAGTTATCGCATTAATGCCGGGCAGCTTCATGGGCGACGAAGATTATAAGTTTTTCATCGAAAACATCGGTAGATACTGGCTCTATGGCGGCCGGGTAAACTGGTATAAGCTGTATAAAAACGAGAGACGGCACAGAATTCCGCTGCCGACATATCCATTTGAAAGACAGCGTTATTGGATAGAGCCGGGCAAGCAAAATGACGAGGATGAAGGCGGCGCCGCTTTAGATAAAAGGCCGCGTCCGGAACTCGAAACGCCTTATGTTGCTCCGAGAAACGATACGGAAAGAAAAATAGCTGAGATCTGCGAGGATATCTTAGGCTATGACAAAATAGGCGTGAATGACGACTTCTTTGAGCTCGGCGGTCACTCATTGTTAGCTGTTGCTTTTATCGCAAGACTCAGAAAGGTGTTTAAGCAGGATATTTCACTCGAAAGGCTGTTCGAGAATACAACAGTTGCTAAACTCAGCGCTATTTTTGGCAGCGAGAGCGAGGATGAGGATACTTCTCAGGATTTTGAAGAAGGCAGTATCTAAAGCTTGTACTTCAATACTACTTTGTTTGTAAAAGAGGTCATAAATATGAAAAAGGTCGCGTTTTTATTTCCTGGTCAGGGCGCCCAGTATATCGGAATGAGCAAAAAATTATGTGAAACGTTTCCCGAGGCTTCAAACACATTTGACGAGGCCAGTGAAGTCTTAGGTTTTGATTTAAAAAAGTTATGTTTTGAGGGAGATATAAGAGAACTCACCAAGACAGAGAATACTCAACCTGCGATTTTGACTGCAAGTGTAGCTGCATTTAGGGTATTTATGAAGGAAATCGGGGTTAATCCCTCGTATGCAGCGGGACACAGTCTTGGGGAGATTTCGGCTTTGTGCTGCGCAGGCGCAATAGGATTCAGTGATGCGGTAAGCCTTGTAAGACAGCGTGGTAAGCTTATGCAAGAGGCAGTTCCTCTCGGCACAGGTGGGATGGCTGCTGTCAACGGCCTACAGCAGGCTGAGATAGAAGAGGTATGCAAATCTATTACGGAAAGCGATCAACTGGTTGTGGCATCTAATTTGAATTCAAAGAGGCAGATAGTGATTTCCGGCTATGCGGAGGCTGTAAAGAAGGCAGGCGAAGAGTTGCGAAAGAAAGGTGCAACGGTAATCCCATTAAGGGTAAGTGCCCCTTTCCACAGCCCTCTTATGCAGCCGGCAGCGGACAAGTTCTGTGAAGTGCTAAAGGGATACAGTTTTTCTGATTTTAAGTGGCCAGTAATATCTAATGTCACCGCCGCTCCTTATGCGAATAAGGATGAGATCCCGTCACTTTTGACAAAGCAAATTATTAGCCCTGTCAGATGGCTGGAGTCAATGGTATATCTCAATAAGAATGGTGTTGACCTGGCAATAGAAATGGGCCCCAAAACTGTACTTAAAAACCTGATGAAAGACTGTGTACCAGATATGAAAACGCTTTCATATGATCCCGAAACTGACATGGAAGCTGTAAAATCAGCGTTCTCGGAAAAAGCAGAAAAGCCGTACGCAGATGGCATGAAGGTTCTGACAAAGTGTATAGCCATGGCCGTTTGCACTAAGAACCGGAACTTTAATAACGAAGAGTACGACAGAGGCGTTGTAGAGAACTACCGCAAGTTGGTATCTATGAAAGAAGGGCTTGTTAAGGCGAATGAAGAGCCGACAACGAGCCAGATAAAAGAGGCTCTGACGCTTCTCAAAACTATTTTTGCTACAAAAAAGGTTCCTGATGACGAACAGCGTGAAAGATTCGAAGAAATTATTGATGAGACAGGGATAAGGGGACTGGTCGATAGCTTCTGATAAACCTTTATTTCAGCTATTAGTGGGAGGCTCCGTCATGTCAAATGAGGAAATAAAAATCAGCGGCATTGAGCCGGTTGAGGACTTTTATAAAAATCTTTTAAACCTTCATATAAAGCTGTGGCTGGATAACGGTTCTCTGCGCTATAAAGCGCCTAAGGGTGTCGTGACAAGCGATATTCTGAAAAAGATCGCTGCAAGAAAAGATGAGCTAATTTCTTTGCTCAAGGCACAGGAAGAGAAACAGATTTTATTCAGCCCAATAACGCCTGTTGAAGAAAAGGAATATTATCCTTTGTCCGCGGCTCAAAGGAGAATGTTTGTACTTAACCAGCTTGACAAGGAGAGCACTGCATATAACACGACATTGGCGCTTAAAATTGAGGGAGACCTTGATGAATCCAGGTTGACCCAAGTATTCGAAAAACTAATACAAAGGCATGAGTCACTAAGAACCACATTTGAAATGGTTGGCGATGAGCCTGTTCAGATAATTCACAAAGCTGCTGATTTTGCAATGGAACATGCAGAGGCAGTGGATGAGGAAGAGATTGAATCTATCATTAAAGATTTTGTCAGGCCCTACGACCTTTCACGCCTGCCGCTGTTCCGAGTAAAGCTCGTAAAGATAAACAGTGCTGAAAACGACAGCCTCCATTATCTCTTGGTTGATATTCATCATATCATTTCTGACGGCGTATCCGCCGCCTATAATGATACCAGAAATTAAGACAGACAAAACAACCAGAATTAGTTAGAATGGAACTATGGAAAAGAGAAGACATTTTACACCTGAAGAAAAAGCAAAAATAGTAATCGAGGTCTTAAGGGAAGAAAAAACGCTGAACGAGATTGCTGCAGAATATGAAATTCATCCAAATCTGCTTAGTCGCTGGAAGACAGAATTCATAAATAATGCAGGCAGAGTTTTCAGCAAGGAAATCGATGAAGTGGAGAAGGTCAAACAGTCTTATGAAAAGGAGAAGGACGAACTGCTTAAGCAAATAGGTCAGCTTTCTTATGAAGTTGCCTGGCTTAAAAAAAAATCTGGCCGACTCTAAATCCCGTGAAGACCGCATGAAGATGATTGACAGAGACGATAAGAAACTCAGCATAGCAAGGCAAGCTGAACTGTTGGGGATAAATCGCACGAGCCTTTACTACAAACCGGTTCCAGTGAAAGATGAGGAATACCTGATTAAACGCATCATCGATGAGATTTATACATCTCATCCTGAGTACGGTTACCGAAGGATGACAAATATTTTAACCCGGGATTATCACATTCACATCAATCGCAAGCGAACCAGGCGTTACATGCGGGAAATGGGGATACACGGCTTCTGTCCGGGACCTAACCTTAGCAAGCGTACACATGAAAAGTATTTGTATCCGTATTTGCTAAGAGGTTTGAATATAGATCATCCAAATCAGGTATGGTCTATAGACGTGACCTACTGTCGTATGAAACGCGGTTTTATGTATATGGTAGCCATAATAGACTGGTATTCGCGCTATATAGTTGGGTTTGAGCTATCAAACACATTGGATCGGAGTTTTGTCATAGAGGCAATTCAAAAGGCGATAAAACGGTACGGCAAGCCTGAAATAATGAACAGTGATCAAGGATCACAGTTTAGTAATGATGACTACATAAAGCTGCTAAAAAGTAACAATATTAGGATATCTATGGATGGAAAAGGAAGAGCATTGGATAACCAACGGATAGAGCGTTTTTTCCGCTCCTATAAGTGGGAAAAGCTTTATCTTGAAGATTGTGAAACAGGACATCAGCTTAGACAGATTACAAGGGAATATATAGAGTATTATAACAACTGGAGACCACACCAGTCTTTGGATTATAAAACACCGGCAGAGTATTACTTCGGGAATTATAAACAACTTCAGGAAGTCGTATAAAATCCGGGGCTCTGCCCCAGACCCCGTCCTCGCCGGAAGGTAGCCGGTCTGTAAGAACAGCCCGGGAAACAAAAGGATGTATATTTATTGGATGTCAAGGGTCAAGATGAACTCGCTTACGCTCGCCCTTGACATCCTCTAATAGAATGCATAAATGTTAAAATTTACTAATTAGAAGAAAGGAGGACCTAACTAAAAAAACGAAAAATCTGTCTTGACAATGGGGAGCACTATAG
>NZ_JBAIZF010000029.1:0-29396 GCF_036762875.1 [Clostridium] cellulosi
CGTATGGAGATGCGTCAGCAGATTGGAAAACACCGGTTTATTTTGTACCGCTTCCACTATACTTGAAGATACGCTTAAAGAGAAAATTGTAGATGCCATCAATGTAGCGGTCAGCGGAAAAAACTCTATATGATTGCCGCCAATCGAGAAAAATTCTTGATTGGCGTATTTTTTTAAAATAGTTATTGACATATGTCAGAATAGGGGTATAATATAAGATGTAAATGACATATGTCATTTACGCTGAGTAACAGTTGAAAGGATAATCAATTCATTTAATGGATTGTAAAAATGAGGAGGACTATTATGCCCAGAGGTGACAGAACTGGTCCTTTGGGAATGGGACCATTAACTGGACGGAGGTTAGGTTTTTGTGCAGGTTCCAAAGTGCCCGGTTATTTGAACGCAAGTTACAGACGAGAATTTTGGTTTGGACGACGAGGTTACAGGCGTGCATTCTGGCTTGCTGGAATGATCCCCTGGTGTTTTTATCTAGCTTATCACTTATCTAATCGTAGCAAAATTAAAAGTAAGAGATTATAAGGAAAGGGGGTGACATTATGCCAAGAGGAGACGGAACCGGGCCTATGGGAATGGGTCCTATGACAGGGCGAGGTGCAGGATTTTGCGCAGGTTTTGCCGTTCCGGGTTATGCAAATCCAATCGGTTACGGATTTGGATTCGGACGGGGACGAGGCTTTAGGCGAATGTTTTATGCGACCAGTCTGCCAAGGTGGGCACGCTTTGGTACTCAAAATGCAAATGGGGCGTACTTTGCATCGGATGCTGATGAAAAAGAATTTTTGAAAAGGCAGGCTAAATTTCTTGAAAATCAGCTTGATGATGTAAAAAAGCGTCTCGATGAGTTAGAAGATTAGTCCTGTCGTAATGCGAAAGGCAGGCGATAGCCTGCCTTGTTCGCGTTTTATCTAAAGGGATGGGGTGCATGACTATAAATATAATGGAATATAAAAATGATTGTTTCTATCAGAATCGAGGTGACTAAAAATATGCCGAGACCAATGAAATGGAGAAAAGTATGCTGTTTGCCTGAAAACAGTAAGTTTGGTCCCCTTGACTTAAAGGTGGATGATGAGAATATTGTCAGAATGACAGTTGATGAGTATGAAGCCATAAGGCTTATTGATTTGGAAGGCTTTACGCAAGAGGAATGCGCCAAGCAGATGGATGTTGCACGCACTACTGTTCAAGGCATTTACGCTGAAGCCAGAAAAAAGATTGCCGAGTCTCTGGTTAATGGTAAGGTACTATTGATAGAAGGTGGCGAATACAGGCTATGTGAAGGATTCGGAAATGGGTGCGGACGAGGTTGTCGCAGGCATCGACATGGTTGGCGCTTTGCAGGTAGTGATAGAGGTGACTGATAATGTATTCTGACAAAGTGATAGAACATTTTATGTGCCCTCAAAATGCTTATAGTATGCCGGATGCCGATGCAGAAGGGAGTTTCGGTGATCCTACATGCGGAGATTATCTTACGATTTATATTAAAGTAAAAGACAATCGTATAAGTGAAATAAGCTTTCTTGTGTTTGGTTGCACTGCGGCAATTGCAACATCCAGTATGACGACGGTATTAGCTAAGGGTAAAGCCCTGGATGAAGCATTGGAAATTTCAGAAGAAGATGTCATACATGCCTTAGATGGACTTCCTGAGAACAAGGTTCATTGCTCTAATTTAGGCGTTAGCGCATTACGAAATGCGATCAATAATTATATTAATAGAATGGAGGATTCTCATGAAAATAGCAATTCCGGTAGATGAAAAAAGTTTGGAGTCGAATGTATGTGTATCCTTTGGACGTGCTCCCTATTTTCTAATTTATGATACTGAAACTAAAGAGAGTATATTTCTTGATAATGGTGCAGCAGCAAGTACAGGCGGAGCAGGAATTAAGGCAGCACAAACAATAGTGGATAATAAAGTGAACGCTTTACTTACTCCCCGATGTGGCGAAAACGCAGCTAATGTGCTCAAATCCGCTGATATTAAAATATATAAAACAGCGGGTATTTCCGCTAAAAAAAATATTGATGACTTCATCAGTGGAAAGCTATCCTTACTCGATGAAATTCATCCTGGTTTTCATGGCCATGGAGGGAACTAAAATGAGGATAGCTGTGCTAAGTGGCAAGGGCGGCACAGGAAAAACACTGGTGTCGGTTAATTTAGCTGCGGCTGCAAAAATATCAACGTATATTGACTGTGATGTTGAAGAACCAAATGGCCACCTTTTTTTTAAGCCCGAAAACATTCAGGAAGAAGAAGTACATGTACGAATTCCAAAGGTGGATGGCAAGCTATGCAATGGATGTCGAAAGTGTGTTGACTTTTGCAAGTTTAATGCCCTTGCCTATATAAAAGATAAACTGATTATATTTGAAGATATATGTCACTCTTGTGGAGGTTGTATCTTGCTTTGCCCTGAGAAAGCGTTAACAGAGAAAGAAAAGGTTATTGGCAAGATCCAAAAAGGAGCTTCGGACCAGGTAACAGTATATACAGGAATATTGAACACCGGTGAACCTTCGGGTATACCAATTATAAAAAAGTTGCTTAATGAGAACAAACCTGAAAGGAACAAGACGATATTTATCGACTGCCCTCCCGGAAGTGCCTGTATAGTCATGGAAAGCATTAAGGATGCAGACTACTGTATATTAGTAGCTGAGCCTACATTGTTCGGCGTTCATAACCTTAACATGGTATATGAACTGGTGAAGTTATTTAACAAGCCGTTCGGAGTTGTTCTTAACAAGTGCCTTGATGGTGAAAATCCATCAGAGCAATTCTGCATAGAAAAGAACATAAAAATTATAGGTCGAATTCCATTTGACAGTGCACTCGGTATGCTAAATTCAAATGCAGAAATCGCTGTAAGGAAAAGTGAAAGATACCGGACGATTTTTTCTTTTTTGCTGGAGACTGTGAAAAAGGAGGTGCATCATGAAACAACTTCTAATTCTTAGCGGTAAAGGCGGTACTGGTAAAACTACAATAGCCAGTGCTTTTATCAAGCTTTCAAAGGCTAAGGCTTATGCAGACTGTGATGTAGATGCACCTAACCTGCATCTTATAACAAAGCAAAACTCCCTGCCAAAGAAAACAGACTATTATGGTTTGCCGAAAGCCGAGATAGATATCGAGCTGTGCATAGAGTGCGGACAATGCATGCAAAACTGCCGATTTGAAGCTATATCAGCAGACGGGAAATACAAGGTAGATCCTTTTGCCTGTGAAGGTTGCGGGGTTTGCGAGCTTGTTTGCCCTGTTGAAGCTGTGACTTTAAAACCTGCTGTAGCTGGTGAACTGCTGTTATATACAGATGGAGAAAAAGTATTATCTACAGCGCAGCTAAAAATGGGCAGCGGAACCTCCGGAATGTTGGTTACCGAGGTAAAGAAGCAAATGAAGTCAGCAGCCGCTGATGTGGAGTTTGCCATTATTGACGGATCTCCCGGTATAGGCTGCCCGGTTATAGCGTCTTTGAGCGGTGTTGATATGGTGTTAATTGTGGCCGAGCCATCCATATCCGGAATTAGTGACATGGAGCGGATTATAAATACAGCTGCGAAATTTGGCGTAAAGACGGCGGTATGTATCAATAAGTTTGACACAAATATGCAAAACACAGAAAAGATAGAAAACTTCTGTAAAGGTCAGGGAATTAGCCTTTTGGGTAGAATACCCTTTGATTTGGACGCGGTAAAAGCAATTAATAATGGGCAGACAATTGTTGATATAGTCTGTGCCTCAGGTGCAGCAGTGAAAGTAGTTTTTAGCAAGACAATGGAGCTGCTGTTTGAAGAAGGTGGTGGGCTGAGGTCATGATTATCAAAACATTAGTTGAGAATACAGCGCTATCCAAAAACTTCGGCAGCGAACACGGACTTAGCCTTTATATAGAAGCAAATAGTCACAAAATTCTTTTTGATGTTGGCGCTAGTGAATTATTTCTTGAAAATGCAAAGAAGCTGAATGTAGATATCTCTGAGGTTGATTATCTGATTATTTCGCATGGGCATTATGGCATTATGATCATGGTGGCGGGCTAAGAGCTTTTTTGCGTGAAAACACAAAAGCCGAGATATTCCTACACCGACTGGCATTTGAAAAATACTATGCTTTGCGTTCGAATGATGAACCGGAGTATATTGGTTTGGATGAAGAATTGAAGCAAAACAGGCGAATTGTATTTACATCAGACCGTTTCTTTGTCAGCAAGGGGGTTCAAGTGTTCTCAAATATTACCAGGAAGGAACCTCTACCAAAGTCAAATGACAGTTTGCTTATGAAACAAGACGGCAAAATAGTACAGGATACTTTTGCGCATGAACAAAACCTCATTATAGAGGAGGCAGGAAAGACGCTTTTGGTAACAGGCTGCGCCCATAATGGTATTGTAAATATTCTTGAATACTTCCATGACTTAAAAAGACGTATGCCTAACTATGTGATAGGTGGATTTCATCTTTCCAGCCGTTCTGGCGGAAACGAGGCCCATGAAATGATAGATAGAATTGGTAAATACCTGGTGGATACAAAAGCAAAGTTTTACACATGTCATTGCACTGGTCTGGAGCCTTATAAAAGGCTGAAAACTATTATGGGTGATAGCATCGATTATCTGTCAGCAGGCAGTGAAATACACATATGAATTATTTGATAGTGCAAATCAAGGGAGATGAATGCCTGTGAAAGATATTAATACATTTATTTTTATTTCTGCTTTTGCAATGGGAGCAATGATAGTAAACAGTTTGGGAATCTGGACTCTTTATAAAAATCGCGAATGGGCAGAAAAAATTAAAGACTATTGTATGTGTTTTGCTGCGGGAATACTTATCTCTTCCCCGCTGATAATGACTTTACCTCAAGCTATACAAAAAACCTCCTACGCAGGATTTACTGCGCTCGCAGGATTTTTATTTATGTATTTCAGCAATGAGATCATCAAATACAAAACAAAGCAAAAAGAACTGGCCTTTGGCATAACTGCAATTGAAGGTATCTTAATTCATTCACTTATAGATGGCGTTGTATACACAGTTACTTTTAGTATCAGCACAGTAGTTGGAATTCTTACTGGAGTTGGGTTGGTTGTTCATGAGTTCGCCGAAGGCGTTATAACTTTTTCAATGTTACTTAAAGGTGGATATAGCACAAGGAAAGCTGGGATTTATGCTTTTCTTGCAGCAGCATTAACAACTCCTATCGGTGCCTTTATAGCATATCCAATTGTTCAACATCTTAGTAACAATGTTTTAGGACATATGCTTGGATTTGTTGCTGGTGTTTTAATATACGTTTCGGCATCGCATTTATTGCCTGAAGCAAGGGAATATGAGAAAAAGCACTCTACACTAGCATTTATATTGGGAATTGTTTTCGCACTGCTTATTATGTTTACCGAACACTAAAGTTATTACAGCATAACAACCATGCATGAAAAATATACAGGAAGGAGCTAATATTATGAGCGAAAATTGCAACCAAAGCTGCAGCAGTTGCTCGGAGGACTGCGCAGAAAGAAAAGAGAAGAAAAATGATTTCTCCGTGAAACCACATGAAATGAGCAGCATTAAAAAGGTTATTGGTGTTGTCAGCGGTAAAGGAGGGGTTGGAAAGTCACTGGTAACTTCCATGCTAGCTGTTACCATGAATAGAATGGGGTATCATACCGCTGTTCTGGACGCTGATGTAACCGGGCCTTCTATTCCTAAGGCATTTGGTATCAAGGAAAAAGCCACAGGAAGTGAATTTGGCTTATTCCCAGTTAAAAGTAAGACAGGTATTGATATAATGTCTGTTAATTTGCTTTTAGAGAATGATACCGATCCAGTTGTGTGGAGAGGACCCCTGATCGGAAATATGGTAAAGCAGTTCTGGTCAGATGTTATCTGGAGCGATGTGGATTTTATGTTCATCGATATGCCACCGGGCACCGGCGATGTTCCCCTTACTGTATTTCAATCCATTGCTGTTGATGGGATCATTGTTGTAACCTCGCCTCAGGAGCTTGTATCCATGATTGTATCAAAAGCAGTCAGGATGGCTGAAATGATGAATATTCCTATCGTTGGTTTAGTAGAAAATATGTCCTATTTTAAATGTCCGGATTGCGGTAAGGAACACAAAATTTTCGGCGACAGCCATATTGACGAAATTGCCGAAAAGCATAATTTAAAAGTGCTTGCTAAGCTTCCGGTCAACCCCAAAATTTCTGCCGCCTGTGATAAGGGTATGATAGAACTTTTTGATGGCGATTGGCTTGAACCTGTAGCAAAAGTATTGGAGAAAAACATTGAGGAAGATAATAAATGAGTGCACATTCAGATTTGGCAAGAGAATTGTTTAGAAAAGGCTACAATTGCTCTCAATCTGTTTTTGCTGCTTTTTGTGATGAAACGGGGCTGGACATGGAAACAGCATTAAAAATTGCATCTTCTTTCGGAGGAGGTATGGGTAGGTTGCGGGAAGTATGTGGTGCTGTGACAGGAATGTTTATGGTGGTCGGCATGAAATATGGTTACACAGATCCATCCAGCAAAAATGCGAAAGCAGAACATTATGAGCTAGTTCAAGATTTGGCAAAACAATTTGAAAATGAAAACGGATCAATCATATGCAGGGAACTGTTAGGTATTTCAATTAAGCATGATAAACCTATACCCGAGACCAGAAATGATAATTATTATAAAAAGCGGCCTTGCGCAGAACTTGTTGAGCAAGCTGCAAGGATACTTGATGAATATATTCTAAATAAAGAATGGAGGAGACCAGCTATGATTAAAATTGCTGTAGCAAGTGAAAACGGAATGGTGACTGAGCACTTTGGACATTGCGAAGGGTTTATAATTTTTTACACCGAAAACAACAAAATTGTTAAAAGTGAAACCATCGCTAACCCCGGGCATAAACCTGGATTCTTGCCTAATTTTCTTGCCGATCGTGGAGTAAATGTCATCATCAGTGGTGGTATGGGAGGAGGTGCAGTTGACATTTTTAATGAAAGAAACATTGAGGTTATTGTTGGGGCAAGAGGTGATGCCAAAGCAGCAGTAGAAGCATACCTGCAGGGTTCTCTTAAATCTACTGGTTCTGTTTGCCATGAACATGAGCACCACGATGAATGTGGAGAATGAAACAGGACTTTGAATTATAATTTCCTATACTTTGATTATTACACTGTGCAAATAAAAAGACACCGCTTCAGTACAAAAACTGACAGCGGTATCTTTTTATTTAATCATATATTTACCCGTATAATCAGGCGTTTTTTTGAAGAGATTTTTGTGAAACACGAATATGATAATTCCGATAATGATCAGAACCAATGACAGCGCTTGCGATATTCTAAGTCCCGGGACCAGATAAAGACTATCCGCACGCAATCCTTCAATCCAAAAACGGCCTAATCCATATCCGATAAAGTAAGTTGCCAAAAGCTGACCGCTAAACTTTGTCCTTTTGCGGAAATAAACCAGTACGGCAAATACGCACAAATTCCACATGCTTTCATAGAAAAATGTAGCTTGATGCCATTCTTCCAACTGTTCTATGAATACAGCATAGGGGAAGAATTGAAGATTCGGGTTTGTAACGAGATTGCCGAAGGCCTCCTGGTTCACAAAATTACCCCATCGACCAATTGCCTGCCCTAGAATCAAGCTAGGTACAACCATATCAACAAGCCGGAAGAATGGGAAGTGGTTGCGTTTTGAAAAAATAATCGCAGCAATGATTCCACCGATAACTCCTCCATATATAGCAAGTCCACCTTCCCAAATAGCAATCATCTTTGTAAAGCTTCCGTTATATTGTTCCCATTCAAATACAACGTAATAAATTCGTGCGCAGATGATTGCGATGGGGAGCGCTAAAAAGAGAAAATCAAAGATTATTTCACTTTTAAGGTTCTGTCTTTTAGCTTCACGACAGGCAATCAAAACACCAAGTAAAACCCCGAATGCAATAATAACTCCATACCATGCAATATTTAAGCCATTAATGCCAAATAGGTTTTTTATTAAATATCTATCTATCATACAATCCGCCTTTCTAAAGTATTCATAATGAATATGATTTTGAATTTAAAATATCAGCGTATAGAGGTAACTTTAATAATAGTATCACAATGAGGTATTTACGTAAACCATTTAAACATGTATATTAGAAAGAAAGGCTTGTTGATATGTTCCCGCGAACGACGATTTTTCAAAAAAGACCGAAAAACCCATTGACATGTTCCCGTAAACGTAAGGTTCAAAAAATCAGCCCAAGACATCAATCCAAGCGGCTCGAGCCATTTTGAGACGGTTGTTTTTTTGTCCCACAAAACTTATGATGATTTTATCTGTGTAAAAATAGATTATAATAGGTTATACAGTCGATAGACAGATGATATATCTTTGTTAATATGCTCGTCAAAATAAATGGTATCGGAGGTTGTTATGATAATAAAGTGTATTAAAGGTGATATTACAAAAATCAAAGACGTAGACGCCATTGTGAACGCTGCTAATAATTCGCTCCTTGGCGGAGGCGGTGTGGATGGCGCGATCCATAGAGCGGCAGGGCCGCAGCTTAAGGCAGAGTGTTCGAAGCTGCATGGCTGCATGACCGGAGAAGCCAAAATCACGAAGGGATATAATCTCCCATGCAAGTATGTGATACATACAGTTGGTCCTGTCTGGTACGGCGGCAAAAACAATGAGGAAAAGCTGCTGGCGGAATGTTATCGAAATTCATTAGTGATTGCGATGGAAAACGGTATACGCAGGATTGCATTCCCGTCCATCTCTACAGGGGCTTATCATTATCCGGTTAATCTTGCTGCAAAAACGGCAATATCGACTGTCAAAGATTTTTTAGAGAAGCATCCTGATGCCTTTGATATGGTGATGTGGGTGTTATATGACGACGATACGTACAATTCTTATCATGAGTTAATCTGATTAGACTTTCCACAAGAGTGTGTTTTTCCTCTTCTGTACCCAACGGCAGTAAAGATTTGTGCTTTATTACGCTGGATTACAATATAAAAATGCCCTTGCCTCCCCTGCATGTACAAAGAATAAGAGGGCGATTTCTGAAAACGCCCAAAACCACGTTGTGCGTGGCATTGATGTCAAGTATAGCAATGGAAGATAGATTTATTCTGCAGAAAATATTATAATATATTTAAAGAATGCGGCAGAGTTTGGAGGTATTAAGGCATGGAATATATTAGTGGAAAGTCAATTAAAGCGCTGGCGAATCCTGGAGTTGTTTCAAGGCAGCTGTTGAATTCCGCAAACTCATCAAGTAAAAGAGTTACCATCACAGAAGTTCATTTAGAAGTTGGCGCCAACCAGCCAAGACATACACATGATGCTTCGTAGCAGATATGGTATGCGGTACAAGGTACAGGAAAACTTCTGTTGGCGGATAATAAAGAAAAGGAATTTAGTGCTGGGAATGTTGTCAGATTTGCTGACAAAGAGGTCCATGGGCTGCTAAATGCTGGAGATGTTGAATTTATCTATATTTCAGTTACAGCCCACCAGTTGATTTTAGCTATGCTTATAAAGAAAAAAGATGAATAAAAGACCGCGTTGTATTATATATTTACATATAAACAGGCCTTTTTAAAAGATCACCAACGAACCGATTGACATGTTACCATGTAAAGATGATATAAATAATACTTTTGGGCATAGATTCCATTCATGACGTTGATTGCTAAAGGTATATAATGGGTAGTGTAAAAATGCATAAATAATTGTAAATGACAGAAAAAGAAAAGGGGTAATTCATAATGACTGGGACACAGGACGCATGGTTAGAATTGTTTGTAGTAAGCGGGCTTGGAATTGCAATGTTTATCATAGGAATTTTGATAAGAGTTTTTGCACAAAAAAAGAACAAATCTTGCACTGAAAAAACAACTGGTAAAGTCGTAAAATATAGATTCCCCGGAGAGGGCAGAATGTATCCGGTCTTGGAGTTCTTTGTAAACGGCAAGTGTTATCGGGCAAAGAAAAGATTTACAGGCATAAAAACTTTTAGTGCAACCGTCCCGATGAAAGGCGATGCGTGGGAAGACGAAAAAGGATGGCTGCATGTGAAAACCGGCCCGATAATTAATGTGCGTAAGATGGCAGAAAGCCTTTGGCCAATTGGAAGCGAGATGAATGTATATTATAACCCAAAAAATCCTAAGAAGAACTATGTAGACAGGCCAACTGACGACAAACTTACATTTATTCTATTCGTCATCTTCGGGTTAGTTTTGACAGTATGTGGTGTACTGATGTTTTTCCTCATGCTGCATGATATGTAGACATGTGGTGTATTGAGCAGAAAGCCAGAGTAAAAAGGGATTGTTTCTTGCAAACCAAAAAGAAACAACACAAAAACTGCAAGAAACATAATATATATAATTTATAATAGCGAGTTAAACAGGGGCTTTTGCAAATATTCGCAAAAGCCCCTGTTTAACTCTATGATGGGTTCATTTCTATGAATAAGTATTAGTAGTATGTCAAGATTAATAAGCAGGTTGACTTTTACCTTTGGCTGTTTTATAATAATGGTATGAAAATCATGAAATGTGCAACGAGGTGGCTCATGTATGAAAGGACCTAATAATAAATACGCATGGACAGCAACAGTGGGACAAAAAGGACAGATCGTCATTCCGAAAGAGGCTAGGGAGATGTTTAATATAAAACCTGGCGATACTCTTATTTTGCTTGGCGACAAACAATTGGGTATAGCAATTCCACCTAAATATACGCTCGATTCCCTATTTCAACATATTTTTGGAGGTAAAAAGGAATGAGTATTGCAGAAATAAGAAACCTCAATAAACACTATCCGGCTTTTCATCTCAAGGATATTTCTTTCAACCTTGAAAAAGGCAGAATTGCTGGCTTTATCGGAAGAAACGGTGCCGGAAAGACTACTACAATCAAGTCCATGTTGAATTTGGTTCATCCCGACTCTGGGGAAATTGAATACTTTGGACTTACTCTGCAAGGCAATGAAGCTAAAATAAAGCAGCGAATTGGCTATTCCAACGGTGCGGTAAATTATTATCCGAAGAAAAAGTTGAAAGATATTATTGCCGTGACGAAAACTTTCTATTCCAATTGGGATGACGCAGCGTGTATGGAGTATCTCAAGCTCTTTAACCTGGATATAAACAAAACCCCTTCGGAACTTTCAGAAGGCATGAAAGTTAAAGTTAATCTGCTTCTGGCGCTCTCACATCGGGCGGAAATCTTAATTCTTGATGAACCAACCAGTGGATTGGACCCTTTTTCAAGGGACGAATTGCTGGACATATTTCTTATGCTTAAAGAACGCGGAACAGCAATCCTTTTTTCAACTCATATTACATCGGACTTAGAAAAATGTGCGGATGATATCCTTTATATCCATGATGGAAAACTGATTGCAGTTTCCCCGAAAAACGAATTCAGGGAAAAGTTTGGACAGGCCAGAGAGACGCTGGAAGAAACTATGCTCCGGTTAGAAAGGAGATTTATGAGATGAATAAGCTTATAAGAAAAGAACTCAGGCTCAGCGCATCACTTTTATCCTATTTGTTCATTGCCTTTGGCTTAATGACTCTTCTTCCCAGATATCCAATCCTTGTGGGTGCGTTCTTTGTAAGTTTCGGTATTTTTCAATCGTTTCAGACCGCAAGAGAGGCTAATGATATTATATATTCGGCACTTCTTCCCATATCGAAAGCTGATATTGTTAAGGGCAAATTTATCTTCAGTATTTTTATTGAAATGTGCGGCTTTGCTGTTATGGTTATCATGACTGTTCTTCGCATGACGATATTTGCAGATTCTGTTGTATACAGGTCTAATGTTTTAATGAATGCGAACCTCATTTTTTTGGGCTTTGTACTGCTGATTTTCGGATGTTTCAATGCTATCTTTATTTGTGGTTTTTTTAAAACTGCTTACTACTACGGGAAGCCTTTCGTTTTTTATATAATTGTTGCTTTTATTATTATCAGTATAGCTGAAACGCTGCACCATATCCCCGGATTGGAAGCTGTCAACGCATTCGGATTTACAAATATGTCACTTCAGCTTTCAGGTCTAATTGCCGGAGCTGTGTTATATGTATTATTGACATTTATAGCATTCAAAAAATCAATAAAGAGGTTTGAGGTAATTGATCTGTAAGCCGAAAAATCCATTGACATGTTCCAAAGAACGCTCACGGTGAGTGCGTAGTTATGATGTCAAGGGCGGATAAATAGAAAGCTTAAATGTTCTATACAATTCCATACCAAGTGTTCTCTTATATGGTGGGATGTTGAAAAGCTATAGTGATAATATCACAGAACTTCGGTTACAAATCATTTATAATAAGGACACAATAAAACAAATTAATGAACAGCCTTAGCTTGCAGCAGCTACCGTGGAAAGGTGGTCAAGTAATGAAAGTTGTAATTATAGGCGGTGTCGCAGGTGGCGCAACAGCAGCGGCAAGAATTCGCAGACTTGATGAGAAGGCCGAAATCATTGTTTTCGAGCGTTCGGGATTTATTTCCTACGCCAACTGCGGATTGCCGTATTATATCGGCGGCATCATTGAGGATGAAAACGATCTGACTTTACAGACACCCGAAAGCTTTTGGAAACGCTTCCGTGTTAAAATGAACGTGCATCATGAGGTTACAGCAATTCACCCTGACAGCAAGACTATTACCGTGAAAAATCTCGAAAACGGCACAGTCTTTACCGAGAGTTATGATAAACTCTTGCTCTCGCCCGGTGCAAAGCCGATAAGGCCAAACTTTGAGGGCATCGACAGTGATAAGATTTTTACTCTCCGTAATGTTGAGGATACGCTGAAGATTAAGAAATATATGGACGAGCGCCATCCGCAATCCGCTGTTGTCGTGGGCGGAGGCTTTATAGGAATTGAGGTTGCTGAAAATCTGCGGAAACTTGGAATCGGTGTCACGCTTGTAGAAGCCGCAGATCAGCTTATGTCTCCCTTTGACAGCGATATGGCATCTTTTATACACGCAGAGGTTCGCAAGAACGGCGTAAATCTTATGCTCGGTCGCATGGTTGAAGGTTTTGCAGATACAGATTGCGGCATTGCTATAAAGCTAAAAGATGCTCCCACACTTCACGCCGATATGGTGGTAATGTCAATTGGTGTTGCTCCCGAAACTGAACTCGCCAAAAATGCGGGTTTAGAACTCGGCATTAAAGGCAGTATTGTTGTTAATGATAAAATGGAAACCTCCATTCCCGACATTTATGCTGTTGGTGATGCGGTGCAGATTAAGAATTTTGTAACCGATACAGATACGCTTGTATTCCTTGCCGGCCCAGCTAACAAACAAGGCAGAATTGCCGCTGACAATATCTGTGGCGGTGACAGCCACTACACAGGCGGTCAAGGAAGCTCGGTTATCAAGATATTTGATATGACCGCCGCAGCTACAGGAATTAACGAAAAGACGGCCAAAGCTCTCGGACTCTTTACAGATAAAGTTATTCTCTCCCCTATGAGCCATGCAGGATATTATCCCGGCGGTAAAATGATGACTATGAAGGTGATTTTTGAGAAAGAAACCTACCGCATCTTAGGAGCTCAGATTGTCGGCTTTGATGGTGTTGATAAGCGAATTGATGTATTGGCTACCGCCATCCGTGCCGGAATGAAGGCGTACGATCTTGTTGAACTTGACCTTGCTTATGCACCGCCGTACTCCTCTGCAAAGGATCCTGTGAATATGGCAGGCTTCATTATAGAAAACATTAAAAAAGGTGTTGTAAAGCAGTGGTATTATGAGGATGATAAAACACTTCCCCGTGACGGGAGTGTAACACTTCTTGATACACGTACACCGATGGAATATAACATGGGCCATGTAGAAGGATTTATCAATATTCCCGTTGATGAGCTGCGTGAACGCATTGACGAGCTTGACCGCAACAAGCCTGTGTATGTCATTTGCCAAAGTGGATTGAGAAGTTATATTGCATGCAGAATCCTTGTTGGCAACGGTTTTGACGCCTATAACTTTGCCGGCGGCTTCCGATTCTACGATGCAGTCCGCAATGATAAAGCGTTAAACAGCAAATCCACTCCTTGCGGGATGGATGAAAACTGAAAGACTAATCTTTCGTGCGCTGCAGACAAAAAACTAAGCAAAGCGTTGAGTAATCCATTTGGAAAACTCAACGCTTTGCTTTTTCAATTAATAATTTTTTGAAGTCCGTCTGAAACACTTATCAAAAGAGACGGAAACCGTCCAAATGTCATTAATATTTTAAGTAAATTAAAATGTCGCCAGATAGGCTAACCATCATAAATAAAATATGTTAATATGTTTATTAGTCGTAATAGCAAACAGAAAACGGAATTCATGTTTATTAGGAAGATAAAAGTATTAGACAATATTTGAATTTGATGAGGTGATTGTTGTGAAGAAATCCTTATTATATATACATGGCAAAGGTGGTAATGCAGAAGAAGCAGAACATTACAAACCATTTTTCATTGATTATGATGTATTTGGTTTGGACTATAAAGCAGCTACTCCTTGGGAGACGAGAGAAGAAATTTTGGCTGAATATGAGACGTTGTATAAAAAGTATGATTCTATTTCGATTATTTCAAACAGCATTGGCGCTTACTTCGCTATGAATGCGTTGTCAGAAAAGAAGTTAGAAAGAGCATTCTTTATCTCTCCGATTGTAAACATGGAGAAACTTATTACTGATATTATGTTATGGACTAATGTGACAGAACAAGAGCTTCAAGATAAACAGGAGATTGAGACATCATTTGGAGAAACGTTGTCTTGGAAATATCTATGCTATGTCAGAGAAAATCCTATTGTCTGGAATACAGCAACAGATATTTTATATGCAGGAAATGATAACTTAACTTCCTATGAAACGATATTGAAATTTGCAAAAGAGACTAATTCTTCATTGACGATTATGGAAGATGGTGAACATTGGTTCCACACAAAGGAACAGTTTGCATTTCTCGATAATTGGTTATTAAGCATAATCTAATAAAATCCTATTTTCCAATAAATCTATGATTACGACATCAATTCTATCAACTTGAGCCATGTGGAGTGTGTGACATTGATGTCAAAGTTGTAGTCCTTGATATTACTGGCTTTTCGCGTTTACATTCAACTTGTCTACTCGAGAGAAAGGGTAGAAATGCGTATGTGGAAACATATCGAGGGTATATTTGGGGATAAAATTTGAGCCCGAAAATTGGCAGGGTTGAGTTAACAAGTTAGATAATGACTGTTTTTATAGGGAGTTGAGTAAGCAGGATAGATGTACATTTAATGCAAGTACACTCATTTCTTGAAAAGGCTTTATTATATATAAAGTTGTAAAATGTTGAAATTGTTCGTTTCTTCGCATATAATAAAAATTGGAATTTTATCTTCTGCGAGGTATTCATAATGGATTACTTAACAACAAAACAAGCTGCTGAAAAATGGAATATATCCCCGCGCAGAGTTCAAGTTTTATGCGAACAGGGGCGCATTAAGGGCGCTGTGCGCTTGGGTTGGGCATGGGCGATACCAAAGGATGCTGAGAAACCTGCGGATTTGCGGATGAAAAAAGATAAAAATAGAGGAGTAGAGTAGAATGGCAAAAGTTAAAAATTCAAAAAATGAAGTAAAAGAACAGCCTATCGAACAGGTGCTTTGGGCAGCTGCGGACAAGCTCCGCAAGAACATGGATGCTGCGGAATACAAGCATGTTGTTCTTGGGCTTATATTTTTAAAATACATATCGGACAGTTTTTATGAATTATATTATAAACTCAAAGAGGGCAAGGGCGAATACGAAGGAGCAGACCCTGACGATCCCTATGAATACCGTGCGGAAAATGTATTCTATGTACCACCACAGGCACGCTGGGATTACCTTCAAAGTCGTGCTAAGCTGCCGACGATCGGAAAAGATATAGACGAAGCTATGGAAGCCATCGAAAAGGACAATCCCTCCCTCAAAGGCGTTTTGCCGAAGGAATACGCAAAGGAAAAACTGGACAAACAGTCACTGGGTGGACTAATTGATTTAATTGGTACTATTGCCCTTGGTGACAGCGCTTCTAAATCGAATGATATCCTCGGACAGGTATATGAATATTTTCTTGGACAGTTTGCCCTTGCAGAAGGTAAAAAAGGCGGACAGTTCTATACGCCGCGTTCCGTAGTACAGTTGCTTGTTGAAATGCTCGAACCTTACGAGGGCAGAGTTTTTGACCCATGCTGCGGCAGTGGCGGTATGTTCGTTCAAAGCGAGAAATTCGTTGAAGCTCACAGAGACCACTATAACGGAAAATCAAGAGAGATTGACAAGCTTTTCGAGCGTGTTGTTTCTATCTATGGTCAGGAAAGCAACCAAACAACATGGCGGCTTTGCAAAATGAACCTTGCCATACGAGGTATTGACAGCACCAATGTTTTGTGGAACAGCGAAGGTTCATTTTTAAACGATGCTCACCCCGACCTTAAGGCTGATTTTGTGATTGCCAATCCACCTTTTAATGACAGCGATTGGAGCGGAGAACTGCTGCGGACCGACGGACGCTGGAAGTATGGTGTGCCGCCGGTATCAAATGCAAATTATGCGTGGATCCAGCACTTTTTGTATCACCTTTCGCCCAAAGGAACCGCCGGCTTCGTTATGGCTAAAGGTTCCCTTTCGTCCAAGACAAACGGAGAGGGAGAAATCCGCAAAAACATTATTGAAGCTGGGCTTGTGGATTGTATTGTCAACCTTCCATCTAAATTGTTTTTAAACACGCAGATTCCGGCTTGTCTATGGTTTTTGACGCGGGAAAAGGAAACAAATCCGGACCATCCGCGCCGGAATAAGGTTTTGTTCATTGATGCGCGAAATATGGGAACTTTGATAAACCGCAGAACCCGCGAGCTCACCGATGATGACATCCGTAAAATAGCTGATACTTACCACAGTTGGAAAAAGGATGACGGCTCCTATGAGGATGTCCCCGGCTTTTGCAAGTCCGCAACGCTTGATGAGGTGCGGGAACTCGATTATGTGCTGACCCCTGGCAGGTATGTCGGATTGCCCGAGGAAGAGGATGACTTTGATTTTGAGGAACGTGTAAAAAATTTGACTGCAGAGCTTAAAGAACAGATGGAGGAAAGTGTTAGACTCGATAAACAGATAAAGGAAAACCTTGAAAAAGTGGGGATTGAGATATGACGGAGTGGAGAGAGTGTAAGTTAAAAGATGTTTGCAAATATGAAAGGATTAGTATAAACCCACAAAAGTATAAGATATTACAATTTGTTCATTATAGCTTTCCTGCTTTTGATAATAACAAAACCCCAGAAATACAATTTGGAGGACAGATTAAAAGTAGTAAGTATATAGTAAAAAAAGGTTATATTCTTTACAATAAATTAAATGTTAGGTTTAAAAGAATTTGGAATATTAATTTTGAGACCCCAGAAAATAGTATTTGTTCTTCTGAGTTTTTGCCAATATTGGCAACAAAGTGTAATCAAGACTACTTATATTATTTTTTATGTTCAGATGAGCTAACAGACACCATGGCTAACTCTAATACAGGGACATCTGGAAGTCATCAGCGTATTGATCCAAATTTCTTAATGAAATATGATATACTCCTCCCCCCTCTTCCCGAGCAAAAAGCAATTGCTGAGGTTTTATCCTCCCTTGACGATAAAATCGACCTTCTGACAAGGCAGAATAAAACTCTTGAGGACTTGGCTCAGGCTTATTTTAGAAAATGGTTTATTGAGGATGCAAGCGACAAGTGGGAAGTTGTTCCTATATCTGAAAAATTTGATGTTTTATTGGGAGGTACTCCTTCTCGAAAAATTGAATCATATTGGACGAATGGTACAATAGGTTGGATTAATTCAGGGAAAATTAATGAGTTTAGAATAATTGAAGCAAGCGAATATATTACTGAAGAAGCTCTTAACAACTCTTCAGCAAAGTTACTTCCCGCTGGAACAACTGTATTAGCAATTACAGGAGCAACATTGGGAAAAATCAGCATGGTATTGCGCTCATTTGCAGCTAATCAGTCTGTAATTGGTTTAGTGCCAAAAGCAGAATTATCGAATAATTTTATTTTCCTTTGGTTAAAAGAGAATATAAATGCTCTGATTAGCATGCAAACGGGAGGGGCTCAACAACATATTAATAGCAATGATGTAAAAAGTTTTGACGTTATTGTTCCAGATACAGTCGCATTAAGCCTGTTTAGAAGAAAAATTGATCCATTGATGTTAAAAATATCTCAAAATTGCTTTCAAATAAATACCTTAAATAAACTCCGCGATACCTTTCTTCCCAAACTTATAAGCGGCGAAATCCGCGTAAAAATGTGAGGTGCAAAAAATATGCCCAAACTTTGCGAATCTGAAATTGAAAAGATGGCAATAGAAGAACTGGTGAAATTGGGCTATGCATACCTTTCTGGCCCGGATATAGCACCGGATGCACTTTTTGCCGAGCGCAACAGTTACAGTGAAGTTCTGCTTAAAAAAAGACTGACCGATGCGGTAGTGCGTCTTAATCCTAACCTTTCCTATGATGTTATTTTGGAGGCAGTAAATAAAGTTGCGCGTATAAGTTCTTCAAATCTGGTTGCCGACAACGAAGCATTTCATAAAATGCTGGTTGATGGTGTGCCTGTCGAATACCGCAAAAACGGAGATATAGTTGGCGATTATGTAAAGCTTGTGGATTTCTCGGAAGATGGAGTTGACAACAACGAATTTCTTGTAGTCAACCAGTTTACCGTTATTGAAAACAATAACAATAAGCGGCCGGACATTCTCCTTTTCATAAATGGTATTCCTATGGTGCTGTTCGAGCTGAAAAATCCGGCCGATGAAAACGCCACCATTCGCAAAGCTTATGATCAAATCTGCACATACAAGGCCACCATTCCAAGCCTTTTTACATATAACGAGATATGCGTTATTTCAGACGGACTGGAGGCAAAGGCAGGTTCATTAACTGCTCCATTCTCACGTTTTTCAACGTGGAAAACAAAGGACGGGATAAATGAAGCATCCCAGTTTGAAGATCAGCTTACTACTCTGATTCACGGGTTGTGCAACAAGAAAACCCTACTCGACTATATACGAAATTTTGTAACCTTTGAGAAGAGCAAAACCGAGGATAAAAAGACCAAGATAATAAAAGTAGAAACTGTCAAGAAAATTGCCGCTTATCATCAGTACTATGCAGTTAATAAAGCAGTAAAAAGTACGATAGAAGCAGCAAAAGCAGGAGGCAGCAAAAAAGCCGGCGTGATATGGCACACTCAAGGGTCGGGCAAATCCCTTTCTATGGTTTTTTATGCCGGGAAACTGGTGCAGACCCTTAACAATCCAACTATAGTTGTTATTACGGACAGGAATGATTTGGACGACCAGCTATTTGATACCTTTGCCGGGAACAGCGATCTTCTGCGCCAGCCACCGAAGCAGGCAGAGAACTGTGAGCATTTGAAAGAACTGCTAAAGGTAGCATCCGGCGGCATAGTTTTCACCACCATTCAAAAATTTATTCCTGATGATGACAGCTCGGTCTATGAGCTGTTGTCCGAAAGAGATAACATCGTTGTCATAGCCGATGAAGCACACCGCACGCAGTACGGCTTTAACGCAAAGCTTAGAGATATAAGAGACGAGAACAAGCAGATTGTGGGGCAGCGTATAGCCTATGGTTTTGCAAAATATTTGCGCGATGCTTTGCCTAATGCTACTTTCATAGGCTTTACCGGTACACCTGTTGAGAAGCAAGATGCCAACACTCCGGCGGTATTTGGCAATTACATAGATATTTACGATATTGCACAGGCTGTTGAAGACAAGGTAACAGTTAAAATCTATTATGAAAGCCGCCTTGCTAAAGTACATCTAACCGAAGAAGGCAAAAAGCTAATTGAGGAATTCGACAGGGAACTTGAAGAAGTAGATGAAAAAGACGAAGCAAAAGCCGCAAAAATGAAATGGGCAAAGCTGGAGGCTATTGTCGGGAATAAAGAACGCCTTGCCACTCTCGCAAAAGACATTGTTACGCATTTTGAGGATCGCCAAAAGGTTTTTGAGGGTAAGGCGATGATTGTTGCGATGAGCCGTAGAATCGCTGTTGATTTGTACAATGAAATCATAAAGCTGCGTCCCGAATGGCACAGCGACGATTTGGACAAGGGTGCTATCAAAGTTGTTATGACATCTTCCAGTTCTGATGGTCCTGAAATGCAGAAACACCATACTACTAAAGAGCAGCGAAAAATGCTTGCACAGCGTATGAAAGATGAAAATGATCCACTGAAAATTGTCATCGTGCGCGATATGTGGCTGACTGGCTTTGACGTTCCATGCCTCAACACCATGTATATCGATAAGCCGATGAAGGACCACAACCTTATGCAGGCAATAGCGCGCGTAAACCGTGTTTTCAAGGACAAGCCCGGTGGCTTGATTGTCGATTATATCGGGATTGCTCCAAACCTTAAAAAAGCACTGAGCTTCTATGCGGAGAGCGGTGGAAAGGGAGTACCTGCGGAAACCCAGGCACGAGCCGTTGAAATTATGCTTGAAAAGCTGGAAGTTGTCCGGCAGATTTTACACGGTTTTGATTATTCAAGCTTTTTCAATGCGGAGGTAAAAGACAAGCTTTCTATTATCCTTCGGGCAGAAGATTTTATATTATCTGCAGACGATAAAAAGGCTCGCTTTGTTAAGGAGGTTACCCTCCTAAGCCAGGCTTATGCACTTGCCAAACCTGATAAGGCAACGGTTACACATGCAGAGGAAATAGCGTTTTTCCAAGCAGTTAAGGCAAGGCTCACTAAATTTGAAACGAGCGGCGAAAGCGGTATAAATTACGAATCTGTTATAAAAAACATTGTTGATTCAGCTATCGCATCGGATGAAGTTGTCAATATTTTTGATGCTGCCGGTATTGAAAAGCCGGAATTGTCCATTCTCTCAGATGAATTCCTTATGGAAATTAAAGGGATGAAGCATAAAAATTTAGCCATTGAGCTGCTGAAAAAGATTTTGTCCGATGAAATCAAAGTGCGTTCAAAATACAACTTGACTAAATCAAAATCGCTTATGGAAATGCTCACTTCAGCACTAAAACGGTATCAGAACAACCTACTTACAACCGCTGAAATCATAGAAGAGCTTATCCGCATTGCTAAGGAAATTAAAAACGCCGACAGGAGGGGCGAGGAACTCGGCTTGTCCGAGGACGAGCTTGCTTTTTATGATGCGCTTGAAACCAATGATAGTGCGGTTAAAGTCTTGGGTGATGAAACCTTGAGAACAATTGCCCGCGAACTTGCAGATAAAGTGCGTAAAAATGCCACAATTGACTGGACATTAAAAGAAAGTGTCCGCGCAAAACTGATGGTATTGGTTCGCCGGACATTAAATAAATACGGTTATCCGCCTGACAAACAGCAGCGCGCCGTGGAAACGGTTATGAAACAGGCAGAAAACTTAGCGGATATATGGGTTTCTCAAGAAGTGACTTATGATACGAGATCTTTGTCAGATCTTCCAAAAGTAGCGGAAGAAGTGAGTAATTAGTATTTAGTGTAAAGCAGATATTTAATCAAAATGGGTAGATAAAACTCCAAGAAAGAAAAATACGGGGGTCGTTGCATGCATTTCTTTCAAAGGATAATGAAGAAAGTAAATAGCCCTGAAGTTCAATTGCTTTGCCAAATATCTGTATCAGGCAACGAATACGAAGAGTTGTTAAAATATACACGTTCAAAAATATTAAATTTATATATGCAGGCAATCCCAGTGCCTGATTTATTGCTTTCTATGGCATTAGTTCAGATTGCAATTCATAGATATGACGAAGGCAATTACTGGGATTGCTTTTTGGACGAGATTGGTATTGATGTTTCTGCAGTAAAAAGAAACTATTTAGGACAGATTTTTATGAAAACATTGCGTCATTTTAATTTATTCATAATAGAACAAGAAAAAGGCTCAAGGCAAGCTTATGTCGAGAATATTAAAGCTCATGCATTTGTTCCAAATAATTACCTTTTTGGCTACTTTGACTTTCTGTTCTCATTTTACGACAGGAATCTTTTTAGGCAGATTCCAGAAAATTTGGAAGACAGTATTTTTGAAATGATTGACTTTATGAATGACTCATTATCCTTAAATAGTGATAATGTAAGAATTGAAGGTTTTGGTAATAAGCCACCAAAGATTTATCGTCTTCTAAAAGCAACAAAAAATGTGATTGCACAGTGCTCGCCTGTTACTATATGTGATTTGATATCTGAGCATTTGATAATGATTGATGAATATTATTACGACAGAAAACTCCCGAAAAAAGATAACAGAATTGCGTCCGGTTTTATTGCTTGGTGTGAGACAAAGGAAGCTGAAATTAATCTTGAACCAAATATTAATAGGCGACGTAAGGCTATCGGTATATTCTATAATAAACCGTACTTTGAAGTTAATCGTTCTCATGAGCAAGCTTTTATTGTGATACCGAGTCAAAAATTTAGGGAAGAAGAATTTAATGGAAGTGCTTTTATTAAGTTAGAATACGATAATAAGACAATAAAAAAACAACTCGATATTTATAGAGCGTATGGTGTTTTTGTATCTGAAAAACTAAAAATAGCTGTTGACAATATATTTGCCTCTTATCGTATTGACATTATTTCAAGTACAATACATTCTTTTAAGATTCCTGAAAAAGAATATCGCTTATTTGATGAAGATTTTACAGAGATTCAGAAATTAAAAAAAGGGCAATGTTATATTCTCGCAAAGAAAGGCACTTCAGTCAAAAGTGATTTACATTCCGTATACGTAAATCCCCATCATGACTTATGGGATGAGTATTCATATAGCAATATTAATGAAGATACGGTTATTTATATAAAAAACAGGCCTATTTCTATCTCCGGGGAGTTTTCTGAAGAACCAATATTTGAATATGTATCAAAAGAATACATTTTGTATAGTGGAGAAAGACAAATACAAACCGCATATAAACACCCTATTATTTCATTTAAGGTTGCCAAAAAAGCTTTGGCGGGAACTTTAATATGGTGTAATAATAATCGTTTTTGCGCCAAAATGGAAAATGTCAGCTCCATTTATGAATTTGATTATGATTTGGAAAACTGTGGAGTATCTATTGCGTTGAGTAATGTGTTGGACAACAAAGATGGTTTATATCAAATTTGGATAGATGAACCGGGAAAGCATAGAAGACTAATCTGTCAATATGTTTTGATTACTTCTTTACGTTGTCGTCCAGAAAAGCCACGTTTTATTTTTTGCGATAAAGCTTTAGTACATATTATTGGAGACTATGACATCACTCCTTTGAATTGTGAGCGGGTTAGCGATAACGTGTATTCGCTTGATCTTACTTCTGGTACAGAAGAAGCGATATTTGAGTTATTATTAGAAGGGGTAAACTACACTTTAATTGTGCCGCTAAAAGTTTTCAAATACGGATTTTCCAAGCAGTGGAAATATAGAAGAGAAAATTACTTATGGTTTCCGGAGATAGAAAATGATCTTTTTGTTTTTATGCCTGGCGCAACTCGAGCTTTTGTTTATCTTGGAAATGAAGAGGAATGTATAGAGGGTGAAAAGCAATCTAATGGAGAGTTTCGATTTGATATAACTGATTTTGTTAACAAAATTAGACAAAGCAGCAGTGCGTTTGCAAACATTAATCTAAAATATTTCGATAATAAGTGGAGGTACCTACCACTTTTTAGAGTTTTGAAGAGATTGTGGCTACATAAATTCGAAATGGTATATTTAAATAATATGGTTCGAATTATATCGGAATACGAGGGAAAAGCAAAATTAAAGGTTCGTATTTCAGATTTTGCAACCAAGGAAATTGTTATTGAAAAGTATTTGAATAATGGTATTACCGCGTTTCCTGAACTCGATTATAACAAATTATACCAGTTGGAAAAGATTCAAGTCATCTTAGATCCATTTGGATTCTCGGAGCAATCTACATCATTAGGAGTTATTTATAAAATTGGAACAATAGACTTTAGTGATCTAACAAATTGTAAAATGATTATAAAATCTATAGCTTGTAATGGGGTTATGCTGAATCTTGATCATATATATACGGTTTACAACTTAACAAAAATCTCAGACTTTACTTATATTGGCAAGCTTACATATAAGCCTAAGTTAGCTAATAATTGTTCAAAAAAAATAAGAGAGTCAGATTTATTTGAGAAAGTTCGTTTTGAAATAATGATTGAAGATGGGGTCGTTAATATTATTTCTTTACATTCACTAGAAGACGGTGATTGGACAGAGATTTGGTATGATGCAATAACTAATAAACTTATAAGCGCTTCTGATGACATACTTTATACCTCAACAAATTATGAACGGTTTATCCCGTTGTATGAAGATATTACAGATTATAATGTTGAATTTAGGAGGGTTAAATAATGTTATTCAGACCAGCAGAAAGCTCAAAAGGGATTGTTGAATTCTTTCGAAAGTATCTTCTGACTACGTTCAAAACAAACAACGATATTTACAACAGACAGTTAAAAGAACAACTGTCTGAAGATGGTGTTATTTCGAAAGGTCCGTACATTAGTATGAGCGACTCTTTTGAAAAGGATAAAACTTTGCGAGAATTGGTTGATGAAGGTATTTTATGCAGAGAACTGTTAAAGTTATCTGAATTACATCCTGACAGGAAATTATATAAACATCAGGTTGAAGCTATATGTAAAGCAAATAATGGGAAAAATTTAATTATAACAACAGGAACAGGATCGGGTAAAACGGAATGCTTCTTGATTCCTATAATTAATCTCCTGATGCGTGAGAAGGAAAAAGGCACTCTAAATCCTGGAGTACGTACGCTTATTATTTATCCGATGAATGCTTTGGTTAATGACCAAATCAGAAGGTTACGAGAGATATTTATAAATTATCAGGAATCTGGTATTACATTCGGAAAATATACCGGTGAAACTTTAGAAAATTATAGTGATGCACTTGACGAATTTATTGAACGTGAAGGTACTGAACCAATTAAAAATGAGTTGATATCCCGTGAGCAGATGAGAAAGTCTCCCCCTCATATCTTGATAACAAACTTTGCTATGCTTGAATATCTTTTGCTGCGGCCTGGTGACAGCATTTTCTTTAATAAACAAAATGCATCAAAATGGCATTCAATCGTTTTTGATGAAGCACATACCTACTGTGGAGCAAAAGGAATAGAGGTTGCTACTTTAATCAAACGAGTTAAGGCAATGCTTAATCGTAATGATATTCAATTTTTTCTGACTTCGGCAACGTTGGGTGATGAAAAATCAAACCCACAAATTATCAACTTTGCTCATTCATTATGTGATGTGCATTTTGATGAAGACTCTATAATAAGATCGTCAACTATTGCACCTGCAAAACCAGAAAGCACAAGTAAATTAGATTTCTCAATTTATCGCGAACTTGCAGAAAAAATCAGAAATAACTTTGCTTCTGAACATATTCTTAAATTTCTTAGAGAAAAAGGCATTGACATTATTAAGGCAGAAAATGCAGATGAAGCTTTGGAAAAAACTCTCTATTCAATGATACTGCATGATGACTTTTATTATGAAGTCAGGCATCATTTATTGAACAAAATAAAACCATTGAATCAGCTTGCTGAAGAATTAAGTGTTTCGGTTGATGATATAACAGATTTTATAGCAGTAGCTTCAAATGCTCAGAATAACGGTGACAGGATATTTGAAGCAAGATATCACATGTTTATTCGTGGTATTGAGGGCGTGTATGTTACTCTAAATCCAAGCAATAAACTTTTCATCAGGAAAATGGAGACTTATAAAGAAGACCCGAAAAGCAACGACTGTGGATTTAAGGTATTTGAAATCACATTTTGTTATAATTGCAATGCTACATTCATTGTTGGACAAACAGAAGATGGATATCTTGTACAGAAGTCCAAATTTAACGATGATTACAGCCCAGAAGTTTACTTGTTAGATGGCGTATATGATGAATATGACGAAGAAAACGAAAATGAGAATAAATATATAGTGTGCGCAAAATGCGGAGCAATAGAACGCGCTTCATCTATAAATGGATTATCATGTGGACACAGCAAAGAAAATTATAATTTGTTGATCAAAGTCAAAAATTCTGGGGACAAACTCCACACTTGCCCATGCTGTCATGTAGTTAACACTCAGCGCAGTATTTTGCGCCCATTCTTTTTGGGTAATGAAGCAGCAACAGCTGTTATTGCTACAGCATTATACAATGAGCTTCCTGATGTCAAAATAACAAAAAGGTTTATATCTATTGATGATCCTTTTTTTGGGAATAGTCCTGAAAAATTGATCGAAGAGCGTGAAAATTTAGTTAAGCAGTATTTAACTTTTTCTGACAACAGACAAGCTGCAGCGTTCTTTGCTAGCTATCTGCAAACAACATACCGAGAAAATTTGGTTAAAAGAATAATGACTAAAATATGTGAAGACAATTCACAAGTATTACATCAAGGGGTAAGATTGAGTACATTTGTTAGTTTGCTTGAAGAATATTTTGAAAAGCATAACATATATCATGCGGATGAGAGAAATAAGCAGGCATGGTTAGCAGTCATTAAGGAGTTGACTAATTATAAAGCAATGAATGCTTTACAAAACATGGGGATATTACATTTCGATCTCAATATAAAAATGCCTGAAAATGAAAAATTAGAATTATCTTCTGAAGAAACAACTACTCTTTTTAAAATTATGGCATTGTTTTTTATAAAGGATGCAGCAATAAAATTACCAATTACCTTAACAAAAGCAGATATTAAAAGGCTATCCTATGCTGGAGAAATTAAGGGATTTACTTGTGATTATACTCAAAAAAAATATATACGTTCATGGCTACCAGCAATAGGGAGGGAAAATGCGCAGACTAAACTATTACGTAAGTTATTTTTAGGAATGGACAATGACACTATTCTTAAATTATTAAAATCAATCTGGGAAATATTAAAATATTATAATTTAATAGAATATGATAGCGAAAACGGAACATATTATTTATCTTCTGAAACAATTATGGTTAAAAATGTTGATAAGCTTTATATTTGCAATGAATGTAAAACAGTAACACCATATTGTTTAAAAAATGTTTGTATTAATCCGAGGTGTAATGGAAGACTTGTTGAATATGACTATCTTAAGGCAATGAAGGACAATCATTATTATGATGTTTATCATAATCTGAACATAAATGACTTGATTGTTAAGGAACATACTGCTCAGTTAAGCAGTCAAAAAGCATACTCTTATCAAAATGAATTCAAGAATAAACATATTAATGTACTGAGCTGCTCAACTACATTTGAAATGGGGGTTGATGTTGGTACCCTCGAAACTGTATTTATGCGAAATATGCCTCCTTCTCCGGCTAGCTATGCACAAAGAGCAGGTCGAGCAGGCAGAAGTTCAAAGGCTGCAGCGTATTCTCTGACATACTGCCCAAATAGTTCACACGATCAGAATTATTTTAAAGATCCTGTATCTATGATTAAGGGGACCATCCAACCACCTTCATTTAATATTGATAATGAAAAAATTGCTTTACGCCATGTTTTTGCATCTGCTTTCTCTTTCTTCTGGAGAAAGTATAGAGAACTATATAAAAGAACAATCGGTGATTTTTTAGAAGCAGATGGAGTAAATGCATTTAAAAAATATCTTGAAACCCACCCTGAAGATCTTAAAAAGTATTTATGTGAAGTATTAAGTCCTGAATTACAGAAGTATTATGAAATTAACAATTACGGTTGGATTAGTAAATTGTTTCTTGATGATCCTAATAATCCTGGAGTATTTGATATAGCATTGAAGAAGTATACTTCTGATTTAGAGGAGCTCGAGAAATCCAGAACATACTGTACTGAAAGACAAAGAAATATTGAACCAGGCTCCAAGGAAGATCGTGAATTGAGTTGGAAGATAAGGGATATTGGTAATTCTATAAATACAATTAAAAAGCAAGAAATAATTGAATTTTTATCTCGTAACAATATAATTCCTAAATACGGGTTTCCTGTTGATACAGTGGAATTGATGAGCTATGGGAAAGGTGGAGTATTAGATTCATTACGTTTAGATAGGGACCTATTTACAGCAATATCGGAATATGCACCGGAGTCAGAGGTTGTTGCAGACGGTAAGCTGATTACTAGCCGGTATGTTCGTGTTTTAAGCGGATTTGCATGGCCTGAATATAAGTATGTTATATGTAGAAATTGCCATACGTTAATTAGAGTTATTTGGGTTGAAGATATTCCCAAAGAATGCAAACATTGTGGACACACTTTGCCCAAAAAGATAAAAAAGTATATAATACCTAAGTTCGGTTTTATAATGGAGAACGGAGAGCCGGAAGATGCAGGAACAGAAAAGCCAGAACGTACATATAAAGGTTCAATATCATACATAGGGGATGGTACACGGATAGAGTCGAATACATACTCGATTTGTGGCAAAAAAGTTATTATCGGAAGTAGTAAAATGGATGAGCTTGCTGTGCTAAATACTTCTAATTTTTATATTTGCAAGGTCTGTGGATATGCAAAGTTATACGATAACGATAATGATTTAGCTAAGGAGCATGCCCATTACAAACCAGACGGGTATCCTTGCAGCAACAAAACACTTTACCCATATTCTCTTGGGCATGAATTTAAAACAGATGTTGTACTATTGAAGTTCGTTTCAGAGAATATTACTGAAATTGATGTTGCATGGACTATACTCTACTCGCTTATTGAGGGGCTTTGCAGACACTTGGGTATAGATAGAAATGAATTGTCAGGATGTTTGCATTGGTTCCGCAACGATGAGTTTTCTGGTATAGGTAATTATGGTTTTGTTTTGTTCGATAATACTCCTGGTGGAGCCGGATACGTTAGACGAATGAGAGATATATCTATTCTTATAGGCATGTTAGAAGCAGGGGCTCAAGTTGTAAATGGGTGCACATGTGGCGGTAAAGAAGCTGATACTGCTTGCTATAGTTGCTTATGCAATTACTACAATCAGAAACAGCATGATATTCTTAAACGACGATATGCCATTGATTTCTTCAATTCTCTTTTGAATGGAGAAAAAAAGTGGTGGGGAATTAGACTATAGTGCTCCCCATTGTCAAGACAGATTTTTCGTTTTTTTAGTTAGGTCCTCCTTTCTTCTAATTAGTAAATTTTAACATTTATGCATTCTATTAGAGGATGTCAAGGGCGAGCGTAAGCGAGTT
>NZ_JBAIZF010000021.1:0-28768 GCF_036762875.1 [Clostridium] cellulosi
GCCGCGGCTTTTCTATTATCAGCTTTCGGTTTTTTTATAGTAAATTTGCTCCACTTTAATTATTTTAATTTGGCAGCCGCTTTAAGAAAACATGCGCCTCCTCACAGTTGTTTCATTTTGCTGATTTAATTATGCGGTGAAATTTAATTTATTAATGCGAATTTAAAAGAGAAATACTAATAACGCCGTTTTTTTAAGATTTTTAAGATATTATTGTCATATTTAAAAAGATTATTGCGGGGGATAATATACAGCGGGAGGTAACTCCTATGTATTTTCTATTTTTTATCCTAATTGTTCTTGCATTATTTGTCCTTCTGATGTTTTATGTCCCGGCAGATATCAAAGCAAAGATCAATACCGACAACAACGTCTATGATGTATTTATCCACTGGCTGTCGCCGGTATTCAAAGCAAAATTGGAAGTGGAAGATTACAAGCCGGTGCTTTCAATAAAGCTTTTTGACAAACAGATGTATAAAAAAGCAATCAAACCCCGCAAAGGGCAAGGCAGGCGAAAGAATCTTTCGGTTTCAGATTATTATCACGCGCTCGTACTGAGCAATTCTTATGTCGACGCTCATTACGGACTTAATAATCCTTTCGCTTTGGGCATTGCCAGCGGGATAGTGGGCCTTATAGGCTCCTATTTCGACATTGATATCAATCAGTCACCGGAGTTATTCCCTTTCAGCAACTATCTTATTGTCAATGCGGGGACACAGCTTAACATTGGCAAATCCTTGGTTAATCTTCTGAGAGCATACGCTGCAAACAAATACGCTGCAATCAAAAAATCCATGAGGAGCGATGAATATGGAACAGTTGAGTATGGCTGAAAGCGTCGACACTTTGTTTCGCAGTCTTGAATCTTTCACCCAAAAAGAGGGCGTTATCGGTAAACCTGTAACACAGGGCGATAAGACATTCCTTCCTGTAGTTTCTGTTACAGTCGGTTACGGCGGCGGCAATATGAGCATGAAAGGCCAGCAGACGAGCAGCACCTCTTCTCCGGCCGGAACTGGTTCCGGTGCCCTTGGGCTTGGTGCAAAGCTCAACACAGAGGCCGTTATCGTAATCGACAATCAGGATGTCTCTATGATGCCGATGAGCGCAGCGGGTGCAAGCCAGCTTATCGACAAGATCCCGCAGATAGTTTCAGGCATGAGCGCAAGCAAGCAGGGCCAGCAAGGTCAGTCCGGACAATCTGGTCAGTCAGGTCAGTCCAGTCAATCCGGTCAGGCAACCTCATATTCAAGTTCATCAATGTAAAAAATGCCGCCGGTTTAAAATCGGCGGCATTAATTATTGCCTAATTTCTTTCATATGCTTGTGCCTTGCAAATACAAGGCGCAGCCTTTGTATAATTATAACTACACACAACATAAAGACCGAGATAAGCGCCGTCATGCCGCCGGGGGCACACCCTTGATAATATGAGATGACAAGCCCGGCCATTATATCAATGACGCTGATTATAATAGAAGCCAAAAGCGTAGTCTTAAAGCCCTTTTTAAGCTGAAGCGCGGCGGCGACAGGGAGCGCTGTCATTGACGACAGAACAAGGACACCGACAATTCTTATTGAAACTGAAATAGCCGCGGCAACGAGGATTGAAAAGATATAGTTTATGATTTTTACTTTAACCCCGGCGATTTTCGCTCCGTCCTCGTCAAAAGCGATATAAATAAGCTGGTTATAGAGCAGTATAAGCGTCAGAACGAAGATAGCACTTAAGATAATAACGGTAACAAGGTCGCTTTTGGACACGGTGAGTATGCTGCCGAACATAAAGGCGTTTATATCGGTGTGAACGGAGCCGGAGCTCATTATCGTAATCGCTGTACCGACGCTGAGCGAAAGCACGATTGTCAGGATAAGGTCGGTGTATTTTTTAAAATAAGCGCGCAGAAATTCGATCAAGGCGCCGCAGAAGGAGGTAAAGACAAAAGCGCCGAGGATAGGGCTGGTGTTGAACAGCAGCCCGCCCGCAATGCCCGCAAGAGAAGAGTGGGCGAGTGTGTCGCCGATCATTGAATTGCGCCGCAGCACAAGGAAAATGCCTATGCAGGGGCACAGTATAGATATAAACAGCGAAACGACAAATGCGTTTTGCATAAAAGCGTATCTAAGCATTGGATTCCTCCGAAAAATCTATTTATTTTTCGCCGTTTAAGAACTCTTCGGCGTAGGTTTCAGGCGAACAAACATGGGCGTGACCATTTGAGATATGGTATATAATCGTCGAGTTTTTGACAGCGGCTTCAAGGTTGTGTTCGACTGAAACAACGGTTATGCCGTCCTCGCGGTTGAGCTTCTTTATCAGGGCGTAGATTTCGCGCTGGCTTTTTAGATCTATGCCGGTTGAAGGCTCGTCGAGCACCAGCAGGTCAGGGTCGCCTAAGAGGGCGCGGGCTATCAGTATCTTTTGAAGCTGCCCGCCCGACAGCGTCCCGATCAGCGCGTTCTCGTAATCTTCCATCTGTACGCGGCAAAGGATTTTGTGCGTTGCGTTTTTGTCCTTGACTTTCAACACCGCCCGGGCGCAGTTCATTACTTCCCGGACGGTAATAGGAAACTGCGGATTGAACCAGTCGGATTTCTGGGCTACATACCCGGTTCTTTTGGCATTGTTCTCAATGCTGCCGCCCACCGGCTTCAAAAGCCCGAGGATGAGCTTTACAAGCGTACTTTTCCCGCTGCCGTTATCGCCGAGAATCGAAACATATTCGCCGCGTTTTATCTCTAATGAAAGCCCGTTCAGAAGAAAAGGCGGCGCTCCGTTATACGAATAACTGAGGTTATTTATCTTAATCATGCAATACTCCCGAAAACATTTGTATATTTAATGATTTGGCAAATGAGCCTTTTATAATCAGATAAAACATCAAGTCAAAAAGGTGATATCACTTAAAAGCCCTTAAAATTTTGGAATAATTGTTAATATAGTTATTATACACGCAAATAGGAATCATTTGCAACTGGGAATAAAAAATTGCCGCAGAAGATAAACTTTTGCGGCAACTTGAGTGTTTATTATAACCAGGTTTATTTTTGCGGGAAAAGCTTGTCTTTAAAGCGGTCGACCACATACATGAACGGGTAACCACCGATAAGACATACAACGGCCTCGCCCAAAGCCACATAAAGCATAGTGGGAACAAGGGGCGCATTGGTTAAAAAGTACAGCTCCAAGCCTACAATAACCGCGTTGCAGATAATCGGCGGAAACGGCACCAAGTATTTGGGCATAATCCGCGACAGCAGTGAGGCGATAAGCGTTGCCGATGTACCGACGAGGATGTCGATAGGCCCGAGGGGGCTTCCGATATTTGAGAGCAGGCATCCGACGACAAGGCCGGGAATTGCGGCAGGCGTAAAGTACGGCAGCACCGTCAGAATCTCGGCGATACGGAACTGCACAGCGCCATAGCTCATAAATGCAAAGGCATAGGTCAAAGCCGCGTAAAGCGCTGCGATTACGGCAGCGGTGGTTATAAATCTTACTTTTTTCAAGGCTCTTACTCCTTTTTTAGGACAGAATCAGAACCACCGCTGTACGATAAACTCAGCGCAATAAAAATGGTGCTTGAAAATTCAAGCACCATCCAAAACTGCCGTAAACCGGATTCGATTTACGACAGTCAAATCCCGTAGTTTTGTTTAAGGACAGGATGGTTTCGAACTGTCCTATTCAATTTTAGTTTATGTACCTTTGAGAAGATTATCACAAAGCACAAAAAATGTCAAGCGGTGTCATTTAACCGCCCGTTTTCATCAGCCCGTACTTTGTTTTTACCCTGTTTAAGATTTTGAGCCAGGGTTTTGCCAGCAAGAACAGGAAAACGACTGTAGAAACCGCGTGAGTCAGGTCAAAATAGAAGCTTGCGGCAAAGGTCAGGAAAAACGATTTCAAATTAATCGGATTGACAAATCCGAGAACCTGCCATAAATCCATTATCCAACCGTAGATAAACGCGCTGAAAAAGCCGTAGACGCAGATAAGGGCTGTATTCTTAAACGATTTTTTAAAAATCCCCGCAAAAGCGCCCATGATACCCCACGCGAACATCTGCCATGGGGTAAACGGCCCCTGGCCGAAAAATATATTTGAAGCGAGCGCCGCCGTCGCCCCGGTGACAAATCCGGCTTGAGGCCCGAAAGCAGCGCCGGTGATAATTACGATAGCGGAAGTGGGCTTTACGTTAGGAAACGCGGCAAAAATGACCCTGCCGAGGGCAGCCGTCGCCGACAAGACGGCTATGGGGACAAGTTCCCGGGCCTGCGGGCGCCTTTTTTCAAAGGATACGAAAAAAGGTATCAGCATGAGGATTATGAAAACAACGCTTGTCAGGGCATAATTTCCGCTGGAATACAGCGCGGTGAATACAAGCAGCCCGAACAAAACGGCATATACAGCGGCGGTTATTATAACCGACTTTTTCAGAAACCGCAAAGCTTTATCACATCCTCACAGGTGATTGCATCGGGACAGATGTCCCGCGCAATACGGTTCGCGGCGGTGGTATAGAAGCTGTTGCCGCTGAAAAACTCATGGGTACTGCCTTCGCTTGCGATTATGCCGTCAAACAAAAGCAGGCAGCGGTGAGCGTATTCCGCTGCAAATTCTATGTCGTGCGTGCTCGCGATAACGCATGTCCCATTTTTACACAGGTCTGCGATAATGCCGGCAAGACCGCGTTTTGCCTGAGCGTCCAGTCCCTTCGTCGGCTCGTCGAGCAGCAGTATCCGCGGCGACTGTTCAAGGACTCGCGCAAAAGCCGCCCTTTGCTGTTCGCCGCCGCTTAAGTCATACGGGTGCCTATCAAGAAGCGGGGTAAGCCCTAATTTCTCAGCAAGAGATAAATCGGAAAGCTCTTCCCGCAGCGTGTCGTGAAGGAATATGGACTTCGGGTTCTGTGGCAGCATGGCGATATTATTGTAATACAGTTCCTTTGCCGGGTATTTTTTAATATCCCGCCCGCCGATTAAAATTTTGCCGTGCTGGGGAGTAAAAATCCCCGCGATAAGGTTGAGAAGTGTCGATTTTCCGCTTCCGTTTTCGCCCATAAGGCAGATGAATTCACCGTAATCCGCCTCAAATGAAAGCGATTTAAAAATGTCTGGCGAATCTTTTTGGTATCTGAAGTATAGGTTGCGGCACTGGACGGCGGGGGTATCGCCTTTGCAGTCCGACTTATGTATATCTTCAAAGTGTATCTGCGAATTAATCGAATCCTGTATGGAAAAAAGACACTGCCGCCCTTCCTTGACAGTGAGCGGGCAGCCGCAGTCAAAACTATGGCGACCGAAAATCCTCGCGGCGGCCGGCAGGCTCTCAGCGGCATAGCTGTCATCGCTGTCAAGAAGCGTTTTTGCCAAAACCCGCGGCTCGGCCTCGTACTTGATACGCCCGCAGTCCATCATCACCGCCCGGTTCGCAAGCGGTAGCACGTCCTCAAGCCGGTGTTCGGTGATTATTATAGTTATACCGAGCTCGCGGTTAAGACGCGAAATCATGCCGATAAAATCCCGGGCAGCCACCGGGTCGAGCTGGGAGGTCGGCTCATCGAGCAGCAAGAGCTTTGGCTGCATGATAATAATAGATGCGAGGTTTAATAGCTGCTTCTGCCCGCCGGACAACTCGCTCGTCTTTTTGTGAAACCATGAGCCGATGCCGAAAAAGCTCGCCATTTCCGCAACCCGGCGGCGGATGGTCGGGGTGTCCGTTTTGAGGTTTTCAAGCCCGAACGCCAATTCATGCCAGACAACATCCGTCACTATCTGGCTGTCGGGATTTTGCATGACATAGCCTATATCGCAGGCATTGTGGCAGGATTCCGGCTCGGTTATATCCTTGCCTTGAAAGAGAATCCGGCCGCTCCTTTCGCCCTCAGGCATAAGCTCGCGCTTTAAGTGCCGGAGCAGGGTGGTTTTCCCGCTGCCGGAAGGGCCGAATAAACACAAAAAATCCCCTTGCTCAACTTTAAGGTTAATATCACAAAGGGATTTTTTATTGCTGAGCGCATATTTAAAAGAAAGGTCTTTGACTTCTAATAATGACAAGAGAAAACTCAACCCCTAAAGAAATATAAAATCAATCGGTCAAAACTGCTGTGCCGGAGGCATTGACCATCAGCATACTGCCGCCTTGTCCCAAAACTTCGTAATCGACTTTAACGCCGACGACAGCATTGGCGCCGAGCGACATCGCGCGTTCGGTCATCTCGCGTATGGCACTGCTTCTCGCTTCAATAAGCTCCTCTTCATATGAGCCGGAACGCCCGCCGAAAAAGTTGGTAAGCCCTGCGGCAAAGTCTCTCACAAAATTGACTCCGGCCACGACCTCGCCGAAAACCAATCCCCTATATTCCCTGATGTGTTTGCCTTCAATGCTGTTTGTTGTTGTTACAATCATAAATACAGCTCCTTAGATTACTTGATATATACTTAATATAATATCAGAGCAGAGGTTTTATTATTCTACGGTTGTTGAAATAGCGCAGGCTTGCGACGACCCTACCGAGTATCTCGGCGTTGTCGACGATAATAGGCTCATATTCGGGATTTTCCGGCTGAAGGCGAAAATGGCCATTTTCGCGGTAAAAGGTTTTTACTGTAGCCTCGTCTCCCACAAGAACGACTGCTATTTCACCGTTTTCTACAACCGAAGTTTTTTCAACGATTACTATGTCGCCGTCAAATATATTTGCGTTAATCATCGAATCGCCTTTTATGGTCAGGGCGAAAAACTCTTTTCCGCTGCCGGACCGGGGAATATATGCGATATATCCGTCAAGGTTTTCGACGGCGGTTATCGGCATACCGGCTGCGACTCGGCCGAGCAGGGGAACAAGTACGACATTCGCGCCGGCCGCTTCCTCCTCATGCAGGTCGGTCGGCACATACCGCCCGCCGAGGTTTTGCAGCTTGCCGTCCTTGACAAGCCGCTGCAATTGCCGGTGTATATTGGATTTTGCGCTCAGGCCAAGATGAGCCGCTATTTCCCCGATTGACGGTGAAAAGCCGTTTTTCTTGTATTCCTCGCAGATAAATTTATAAATAAGTTCCTTTTTATTTGGCCGTGTCATTTATACCTCCGCTAAGCCGGTATATTAATATACAGGGAATGGTGTTTCTGTTAATGCGAGTATAACACATAACGACAAATGTGGCAATAAATTTTCTTTAAATAATATAACACCATTCGCACCATATTCGCTGAAAATATAAATTTCGACGAACTTTCAAGGCATAATGATATTAATAGGGCAGGCTAAAACTGCGCTTGAAATTCGGCGCGTATTTTGCGGCCACATGGATAGCCTCGATCATGCTGACAGCGCTCGCAATGCCTTTTCCGGCGATGTCGAATGCAGTACCGTGGTCGACAGACGTGCGAAGGAAGGGCAGGCCGTTTGTAACGGCAATAGTCTTCTCAAAGTCGAGGGTTTTGGCGGCGATATGCCCTTGGTCGTGATAGAGCGACAAAACCGAATTGTATTTTCCGAGCAGGGCAAGGTGAAAAACGGAGTCAGCGCCTATTGGCCCCTCGACATTATAGCCCATCTTCTTGAGCTGCTCGACGGCCGGGAAGACTTCCTCAACCTCTTCGCTGCCGAACAGCCCGTGCTCCCCGGAATGAGGGTTGAGCCCGGCAATCGCCATTGTCCCTTCTGTCACCCCCAACCGCTCCAGCTCTTTTGTACACCGCACGACATAATCGACGATTCTGTCCTTCTTAACCATTTTGCACGCCTGTGACAGCGAAACATGCCTGGTTAAGAAGAATATGCGCAAATTGCGCACCTCGGACATGGTCAGCGGGTCTGGGGTACCCGTCAGCTTGCCGAATATCTCGGTGTGGCCTATAAAATCGACATTGCCCGCGCGCAGCGATTCCTTGTTTATCGGCGTCGTCGCGACGGCGTCGACTAATCCGCTTTTGGCAAGCTCAATGCTTTTTTCTATATATTCAAACGAAGCGCGCCCGCAAAGGCCGGAAACAGCGCCCATCTCAAAGCTCGACGGGTCAATGTTGTCAAGGTCGATGAGGTTTAAAACCCCCGGTTTGTCTGCCGCTTCAGCGGGTTTCTCAATCAGGCGTATTTGGAGCGGCTTTTTGGCAATCTTTATAGCTTGCTCCATAACTTTTCTGTCGCCTATCGCAATGCACAAGGCTTCATTAGTCACCTGTGTATCAGCAAGCGCCTTGGCCACAATTTCAGGGCCGATACCCGCTGGGTCGCCGATAGGGATTGCGATAATGGGTTTATTCATATTTACACGTTCCTTTTTATTCAGTCTTTGCATAGTATATAAAAACGCATAGTTGTTTTGCAAATGCGCCCGTCGCGTTAGCATTAAAATTAATTCAATCCGCGCCGTGCGTTCATACTGCCGTCACAGAGCTGGCTTTTACTGCTCGGCAGCATGTCCTGCCTTTTATTATTATAATTTATTCAGCCTATAATGACAAAAGCGAATCAAACGAATGAAACGGTATTACAGGTACTCAAAATTTTTGCTGAAGTTTTTAAAATTAAATCTTGACAGGCGAAAAAAGCGTTGATATAATGGAAACACAATTTATATTTTTAAAGGCTATGATAGGGAGAAAAACACTGCGTAAATCACGCTACAGAGAGCTGTTGTCCGCTGAAAGACAGCGCGTTGATGCGGTTGTTAACTCGCCCTTGAGCTGTTATGCTGAAAGCGGTAGTTGCCGTGATTAGGTATTGCCGGGTTTCTCGCCGTTACCATGAGAGGGCATTAATTTTGATGCTGCTAAGGTGGGTTAGTTATAACCAATTAGAGTGGTACCGCGGAAGTGTTAAGCTTTCGTCTCTTGTTTTAAAACAATGAGACGAAAGCTTTTTTGTTTACTATTTATTTTGTGCTAAGGAGGATCATTAGATGAAGATTGCATTCTCGACATTAGGTTGTCCTGATTTTGCATGGTCTGATATCTATTCAATGGCAAAGGATTTTGGATTTGACGGAATAGAAATCCGCGGGCTTGGCAAAGATATTTTCGCTGTCCATGCCAAACCGTTCCTTGATGAGAATTTAGATGCGACAATAAAAAAGCTTGCGGAGCTCAAATTAGAAATCCCATGCCTATCCTCCGGGTGCTGCTTAAAATATGCCGACAAGGCTGAAGAAAACTGCAGGGAAATCAAAGAATATATTGAGCTTGCTGCGAAACTCGGCACACCGTACGTAAGGGTACTGGCCGACCTTAAACCTCGGCCGGAGGGCGAAGTTGATGACGGCGTTGTACTTGATACGCTGAAAAAGATTATACCTGAAGCGGAAAAGAAAGGGGTAACACTGCTTGTCGAATCAAACGGTGTATATTCCGATACCGCGCGTTTGGCAAAGCTCCTGACCAATGCGAAAAGTGACGCTGTCGCGGCTCTCTGGGACGTCCACCATACCTGCCGATTTGGCGGTGAGACGCCGGGACAAACCGTTCAGAACCTCGGCGCATACATAAAATACATCCATATAAAGGATTCAGTGGTTCAGGACGGCAAGATAATATACCGCATGGTCGGTGAAGGAGACCTGCCGATTGATGATATAATGCTCGCGCTGCGTTCAATTAACTATGACGGATATGTTTCCCTTGAGTGGGTAAAGCGCTGGGCGAGGGATCTCACCGACGCCGGTATAGTTTTCCCGAAATTTGCAAACTTTATGGAACAATATACTCACAAGCATGAATCAAAGAGCCGCCTCTTTGATAACGCTACAAAGACAGGCAAGTATATTTGGGAAAAGAATACGCTCATCGACCTGACATTGCCGCAGGTTTTGGACCGCGTAGTTGACGAGTTCCCGGATCAGTACGCCTTCCGTTACACAACTCTCGATTATACAAGGACATATAAGGAGTTCCGCGACGATGTCGATACCTTTGCAAGGGCATTGATCGCTCTCGGCGTAAAACAGGGCGACCACGTCGCCATCTGGGCCACTAATGTCCCCGCGTGGTTTATTACATTCTGGGCAACGACGAAAATAGGCGCGGTACTTGTAACCGTCAACACCGCCTATAAGATACACGAGGTTGAATACCTGCTGCGCCAGTCGGATACCCATACGCTGGTTATGATTAACGGTTACAAGGATTCTGACTATGTTTCCATAATGAATGAGCTTTGCCCAGAACTCAAATATTCTGAACCCGGCAAGCCGCTGCATACAAAACGCCTGCCGTTCCTGCGCAATATCATAAACGCCGAATCGAAACAGCCCGGCTGCCTGTCTTGGGACGAGGCGATGGCCCTCGCCGACACCGTCCCGCTCGAGGAAGTCTGGCGCAGGGAAAACGCGATAAATAGGCACGACGTCTGCAATATGCAGTACACTTCCGGTACCACAGGTTTTCCGAAAGGCGTTATGCTGACCCATTACAACGTCGTCAACAACGGTAAATGCATCGGCGACTGTATGGATCTTTCAACAGCAGACAAGATGATGATACAGGTTCCAATGTTCCACTGCTTCGGCATGGTGCTCTCTATGATAGCTTCAATGACGCACGGCGCAACCCTCTGCCCGATACCATATTTTTCCCCGCGTGTAGCTCTCGACTGCATAAACAAGGAAAAGATCACCTGCTTCAACGGCGTTCCAACGATGTTTATAGCAATGCTTGAGCATGAAGATTTCCCAAAGACGGATTTTTCGCACATGAGAACAGGTATCATGGCGGGAAGCCCATGCCCTATAAAGGTTATGAAAGATGTCGTCGAAAAAATGCACATGCCTCAAATTACGATTGTGTACGGCCAGACCGAAGCCTCACCCGGCTGCACCCAAAGCCGCGTAGATGACCCGCTCGAGGTAAGGGTGAATACAGTCGGACGAGAACTTCCGGGTATCGAATGCAAGATTGTGGACCCTGTTACCGGAAAAGACCTGCCGGACAATGTAGACGGCGAGTTTGTCGCCCGCGGTTACAATGTTATGAAGGGCTACTACAAGATGCCGGAAGCGACCGCCGCGGTTATTGACAAAGACGGCTGGCTGCATACTGGTGACCTTGCCCGCCGCGATTCCAACGGCAACTTTAAGATAACGGGACGCATAAAGGATATGATAATCCGCGGCGGCGAGAATATCTATCCGAAGGAAATCGAGGAATTCATTTATACCCACCCGGCTGTCAAGGACGTCCAGGTAATAGGCGTGCCGGATAAGCAGTACGGCGAGGAAATCATGGCCTGCGTGATTCTTAAAGAAGGCTCAACCCTCACTGAAGATGAACTCAGGGAATATATTAGATCCCATATTGCAAAGCATAAGACTCCTCGCTACATAGAGTTTGTAAAGGAATTCCCGATGAATGCCGCCGGAAAGGTACTTAAATATAAGATGCGCGAAATGGCGATTGAAAAACTGGGGCTTCAAGAGGATGACAGTATAGAAACAGCGTAAAATAAAACGGGGTGCAGTTAAACACTGCATCCCGTTTTGCTTGATATGAGTAATGCCTTTTGCTACGTGCGGGCAAATAAATTACCCTTCTATAAGCTTAACATAGAAATGGCGGGTGCGGGGGCCATCGTATTCGCAGAAATAGATGGCCTGCCATGTGCCAAGCAGCAATCTTCCGCCGGTGATTATCACAGTGGTTTGAGCGCCTGTCAGCGTGGATTTTATATGCGCGTCCGAGTTGCCCTCCATATGCTGGTACTCTGGAAGCTTCGGGAACGACCTGTTCAGCGTATAGGTCATGTCCGCGGTGACATCGGGGTCGGCGTTTTCATTTATGGTAATGCCGGCTGTCGTGTGCGGGCAGAACACGATTGCAATGCCCTCGTCTATATGTGATTCTCTAACAAAGTCGGCAATCTCGCGCGTGATATTATAAAACCCGTTTTTTCCGGTTCTAAGTGTGAATTCCTTTAAATTCGCCATAAAAGACAGTCCTCCTTGAAAATAAAAAGACATACTGCGCTGTTAATCTATATTATAGGCCGAATCAGTGGAGTATGGAAGCATTAATTAGAAAACTTTTATTCTGAGATGTTTTTGGCGAGCTGTATGCACAGCTTTTTCTTCGTGGCGATCTGTTAGATATCTGCTTATCGGTCCCGCGGATATACGTAAAAAGGGCGCAGGGGAAAGAGTTGACAAATTATTTTTATTTATATATTATTAAATAAAATTTAATATTTTAGACGGGAGCTTGTGTTACAGGCTGAGAGGAAGGTGTAACCTTCGACCGATAACCTGATTTGGGTAATGCCAACGTAGGGATGACTAAAATACGCAATATTTACGGGAAGTTACCAAATCGGGAACTTCCCGTTTTTATTTTTAGGGGGGGATAAAATGGTTAAAATTAACGGAAAGGATTTTGATGTTTCTGGCAAAACCATAGCAGAGTATTTGACAGAGGCAAATTATAACCTCAAATACATTGCTGTGGAACGCAATGGCGAGATTGTCACAAAGGGGCAATATGCTTCAACCGTACTTGCAGATGGCGATACGGTTAATATTGTGAGCTTTGTGGGAGGTGGTTAATGTGCTGCCGACAAAAGAAGAAATGATAGCGGCTCTGGAAAAAAGGCATGGTGTTGAGACTCAAAGAAAATTCTTATCCGCTACGGTAGCGATATGCGGTCTTGGTGGGCTTGGTTCAAATATTGCTATTGCTCTAACCCGTGCAGGTATCGGCAAATTGATTTTAATAGACTTTGACCGGGTTGATCTTGCGAATCTCAATCGTCAGCAGTATAAACTGAGTCAAGTCGGCATGTTTAAGACGGATGCCCTCTGTGAAAATCTAAAAGAGATTTCACCTTACGTTGAATTGGAACCGCACTGCGTCCGGATAACAGAAGACAATGCCAAGGAGTTGCTAAAAGAAGCTGATATAATCTGCGAAGCATTTGACAATGCGGAAAGTAAAGCAATGCTTACCAATATTGTTTTGAAAAAAATGCCGGAGAAATATTTGATTGCCGGCTCTGGGCTTGCCGGCTTAGGGAGCGCCAACACCATAAAAACGCGCAAAGCGATGAGGCATTTTTACATATGCGGTGATGAAGTCAGCGATGTGAACAAAGGCATCGGGCCTGTGGCTTCTCGAGTTTTGGTTTGCGCAGCCCATCAGGCGCACATGGTGTTGCGCATTTTAACAAATGAATTTGAAGCATGAAGAAAGAGGTGAACGAATGACGGACGATAAATTAATCATTGGCGGGCATGAATTTAATTCCCGGTTCATTCTGGGCTCTGGCAAATACTCTATGAATCTAATAGAGGCCGCTGTTAAGTATGCGGGAGCTGAAATTATTACTCTTGCAGTCCGCCGAGCAAATACAAAAGAACAAGAAAATATACTGAACTATATCCCTCAAGGTGTCACTCTGCTTCCGAATACAAGCGGCGCAAGAACAGCGGAAGAGGCTGTCCGTATTGCAAGGCTGGCAAGAGAACTGGGGTGCGGCGATTTCATAAAGATTGAGATTATGCGCGATTCTAAGTATCTGCTGCCAGATAATTATGAGACCGTCAAGGCAACTGAAATTCTTGCAAAAGAAGGATTTATTGTAATGCCGTATATGTACCCAGATTTGAATGTCGCTCGAGATCTTGTAAATGCAGGAGCTGCTTCTATTATGCCGCTTGCTGCCCCTATAGGTTCAAACAGAGGGTTGACAACCAAAGAATTTATCCAAATCCTTATCGATGAAATTGACCTTCCCATTATCGTTGATGCCGGTATCGGCAGGCCCTCGCAGGCTTGTGAAGCAATGGAAATGGGTGTCGCTGCTATAATGGCGAATACCGCGCTTGCAACTGCAGGAAATTTGCCGATGATGGCTGCTGCTTTCCGTCAGGCTATTGAAGCGGGGCGAAAAGCATACCTCGCGGGCATAGGTCGTGTGCTCACCCGCGGAGCATCAGCGTCCGATCCGCTGACTGGATTCTTGCACGATTAAGGGGCGTGAGATAATGGAAAATCAGTTCTATGTGGATTCGGAGTATTTGTCGCCGGAAGCCTTAGCCAAAAAGCATCGTTTAGAAACCGACCCGGCTTTCAGGAAAAATTATATGGAATATTTGCCGTGGATGGAGAAAATAAACTCAAATGTTTGCGAAAATGTAAAGGCACAAGTGAATTCCTTTGATTATTACAAATATACTGCCGAAGATGTCAGGGCGGCTTTAGAGAAAGAAACCTGTTCGATCGAAGATTTCAAAGCCTTGTTATCTCCAGCGGCAGAACCATTCCTTGAGCAGATGGCGCAAAGAGCAAGGCGGGAAACGAGCAAACATTTCGGAAATACGGTGTATCTCTTTACGCCGCTTTATATTTCCAACTACTGCGAGAACTATTGCGTTTATTGTGGATTTAATTGCTATAACCATATAAAGCGCATGAAGCTGAGTTTAGAACAGATTGAGCGCGAGATGAAGGTAATTTCCGACAGCGGAATGGAAGAAATATTAATTCTTACCGGGGAAGACAGGGGAAAAAGTGGTGTAGAATACATCGGCGAAGCTTGTAAATTGGCGAGAAAGTATTTTCGTATGGTAGGTATTGAAATTTATCCTGTGAATACGGATGAATACCGTTATCTCCATGAATGTGGTGCAGATTATGTGACAGTTTTTCAGGAGACCTACGATACAGAGAAATATGAAACGCTCCATCTTCTTGGCCCCAAGCGTGTGTGGCGCTATCGCTTTGATGCACAGGAGCGCGCGCTTATGGGTGGAATGAGAGGGGTTGCATTTTCAGCCCTGCTGGGGCTTTCAGATTTTCGCAAGGATGCATTGGCAAGTGCTTTGCACGTTTATTACCTCCAACGAAAATATCCTCATGCTGAAATGTCCCTTTCTTGCCCGAGGCTTCGTCCGATTATAAACAATGATAAAATCAACCCTAAGGACGTCCACGAAAAGCAGCTTTGCCAGATTATTTGTGCATACCGTATTTTCTTGCCGTTTGTCGGTATCACCGTATCATCACGTGAAAGTGCCCGGTTCCGCAACGGAATCGCAAAAATAGCAGCGACAAAAATTTCTGCAGGTGTTTCCACTGGAATCGGTGACCACGAAAGCAAATACAGCGGAAAGGGTAAGAACGACGCTGCAGGTGACGAGCAGTTTAAAATTAATGACAGCCGCAGCCTTGACGAGATATATCATGATATTTGTAAAGAGGGACTGCAGCCCGTTCTGAATGAGTATCTCTATGTCTAATATTATCTGCGTTACCAACCGCCGCCTCTGTAGGACTAATTTCCTGTACCAAATCGAAAAAATCGCAGAAGCGGGGCCTATGGCGATTATCCTGCGTGAAAAAGATTTGAGCCGGGAAGAATACAGAAACTTAGCCAAATCTGTGCTTTCTATATGCAAGAAATATGAAACACCCTGTATTATCCATAGTTTTGTTAATGTCGCAAAGGAATTGCATGTTAATGCTTTGCACTTGCCTCTTTCTATTCTTCGCACGCTCCCAAACGAGGAAAAAGGTGCGTTCAAAATTCTCGGCGCATCCTGTCATTCTGTAGAGGAAGCACAAGCTGCTGAAGCACTCGGGTGCACATACATTACAGCAGGCCATATTTTTGATACGGATTGTAAAAAAGGCTTGCCGGGGCGGGGGCTTGAATTTTTAAAAAGAGTATGTAACAGTGTTTCCATTCCGGTGTATGCTATCGGCGGAATAACCCAGCAAAATTTATCGGAGGTAATGGCGTCAGGCGCTGCCGGTGCCTGTGTTATGAGCGCAGCTATGTTGGCCAAGGATCCACGAACATATATTCTCAAATTAAAGTGCCAAAATCATCTCCAGTCAGAATTTAACCTCGATAGGGTATAATACCTAAATAAAAAAATTTCCGCAGAATAATTCTGCGGAAATTTTTTGAAGGGAGTACCATGGAAAAATTAGTTTTCAGCCTGCAGTTTTTCGCTGATAGCGTTTTTCGCTTTCTTTGTCAGTGAAAGCAGAATAGTAAGGCCTGTAAACACAGCGAAAATAGCGAGGAGGATTGCAATGTCGCCCCAGGCTTTAGACATGTTGAAGTTGCTGGTGCATTCCTTAAAGAGTTTAACCGAATATGTCATTGGCATATACGGATAAATGTCGTTGAAGAACTTCGGAACAGTTTCCATCGGGAAGGTACCGCCGTTTGAAGTAAGCTGCAGTACAAGAAATGCGAGCGACAAGAACTTTCCGATATCTCCCAGATGGACAATCAGGAATTCAATAATTGAGATGAATACGACAGATACGAGAATGCATGAGAAATAGAATGCTGCGACGTTGCTGATAGAAAGGCCAAGGGCAAATTGTACGATAACGGCAAGGGTAAGAGCCTGCGCGATACCGATGAGTATAAAGGCGCCAACCCGCAGTAATTTCTTGTCTGAATATCTTGAGAGAACCTTAATGCGGCAGTCAGCGTCAAGATAAATGCCAAAGAATATGAGCAGTCCGCCGACCCACAGGGACAGTGACATGAAGTATGGGGCAAATGCAGAGCCGTAATTCGGGATAGGATTAAGTTCAGTAGTTTTGACGCTTACAGGAGTTTTTGCAAAAGAGTCGAGGCCCTTTGTCGTATCAAGCTGGCTGTTAGCGTCATTGATAGAATCATTGACGCCGTCCTTGGCGGTATTTATCCCGTCATTTAACTGGGAAGCGCCTGAATTTATTTCTTTTGACGCTGAAACCAACTGGGAAGAACCATCGGCAAGCTTAGAAGCTCCGCTGCTTGCCGAAGCAAGGCCGTTTTGAAGCTGAGTTGCACCGTTTAGAAGTTGAGATGAGCCAGAACTGAGAGTTGCTGAACCGCTGTATGCCGAGGCAAGGCCGTTTTGAAGCTGAGTCGCACCGTTTAGGAGCTGAGATGAGCCAGAACTGAGAGCTGCTGATCCGCTGTATGCCGAGGCAAGGCCGTTCTGAAGTTGAGTTGCACCGTTTACAAGCTGTGTTGAGCCATTTTTGAGCTGGGCTAACCCGTTTGTAAAGGCGTCAATAGCAGAAGTGAGCTTTCCGAGGCTGCTGACGCCGCTATAAAGCTGTTGAGTACCAGTTGCCAGCGACGTTACGCCGCTTTTGAAAGCTCCGCCGTCATAAAACTGGGATCTAAGCAGTGTTGAACCGCTTGAGAGGGCTGCCAGCTGACCTTGAACTGTGCTGTTGTTGAGGCTGTTGGCAAAAGTATTTGTCTTGGTGGCGAGCATCGCTGCTCCGCTGTTAAGCTCTGCGCCTTTGGATACAATAGATGCTTTTGTCGGGTCGGCTTGGGCAGCAGAGATAAGAGTCTGGCTGAAGGTTGCTGCATCAGAGGAATTAAGGGCTGCATTATAGAGGTTTACAAGGTTAGCAAGCCCTTGAATCTCGCTTTGATGCGCTGCCTTATACTCATCGCTTTGAGACATAAGGGCTTGAAGCTGTGCAGCGTAGTTGCTAAGTACAGTCGCTGAATTTGGATTATCTTTAATTAATGTGTAGATTGTTGAGTTAACCGCGCTGGTATACTCAGATGTACCGTTCTTGAGCTGCTGCATGCCATTGTTAATGTTTACCGCGCCGTCAGTAACGGTCATTTTGCTTTCATCGGTGGTGCCAGTGTATTTCATCATGTTATAAAGGGATTGAACACCATTATCAACCTGCGTGACAGCATCGGTGATAGTCATGCTGCTCGGGTCAGTGCTGCCAGTGTATTTGAAATTGTCAAGGAGTGCTTGCGCGCCGTCGTTCAGCTGCTTAACACCAGAAGTCAAAGTAGACAGGCCGTTTCCCCCGGAAACTGCTGCCGATAGCTGTCCGACTCCGCTTGTAGCTGAACTAATTCCACTGTCGAGTGACTTAAGGCCAGTAGTAAGTGCCGTGCTGCCGTTATACAGTGTTCCAAGACCTGAGCGGAGATCTAATATGCCGCTGTTCAGTGACTTTTGGCCATTAACAAGTGCTGTGCTGCCATTATACATTGTTCCGAGACCTGAGCGGAGGCTCAAAACGCCGCTGTTCAGCGTCTTTTGGCCATTTGCCAATGTCGTGCTTCCGCTATAGAGCTTTATAAGTCCGGAATTCAGATCCTCAATTCCGCTGTTAAGTTGTTTCTGCCCGTCATAGGCTTTGCCGGTACCGTCCAAAAGCTGCTGTGAACCGTCGCTTAATTGGGTCAAACCGTCACTTAATTCGTTAAGCTTTGACGGAACCTCATTGAGTTTATCTGCCAGGATGGAGACAACTTTTCCATCAACGCTGCCGCGGGCTTTTTCTTCAATCCGGTTTATTGCGATTTTGAGAATCTGCGACGCAATGTAGTTGTGTTTTTCATTGACTGCGTATTGTATAATACCCTCGCGTTTGTTTGACGTCGAAGCAGAAGCTATTCTCTCCGACAGATCGCTTGGGAGGATTATCGAAGCATAATATTTTTCGTCATTGACGCCATTAGTGGCATCAGCTTCATCAGTAAAGACAAATTTAAGTGAACCGTCTTTTTTAAGTTCATCTGATATTTCTTTACCTATATTGCGATTTTCACCATCAATTTCAGCGCCTTTGTCGTTGTTGACAACTGCGACCGGCACTTTGTCAAGCGTGTTATAAGGATCCCAGAAGGCCTTAAGGTAAAAGAAGCTATAGAAAAGTGGTATTATAATCACACCAATAACAAGAGCGGTGCATTTAATAGTTTTTTTAGCTTTGGACATAATTTCACCTTGCTTTAAATAAGATGCTCAGCACTGCTCGATGATCAAACCGTCCTTGAGGAACAGGCTGACAGATTCGGCAATCTGGCGCTCGTTGAGCGGTGGGTGCTTCTCTTCCCATTCGAATGCGAGTGCCGAATAAACCTTGATAATGACAAATGCGAGAATTGATGTATCACACTTTTTTATCAAACCTTCTTTCATTGCAGTATTTAACCTTTGCTCAATGTAACCGGTGATTTCCTTATCTATTGCCTCAATTACGCGGCAGGCGGACGGAGTCTTTAATTCTTCAGCCTCTCTTGCAATACGATAGAGGAATTTTTGGTTGTGGCGGTACATTAAAAAGTTGTAGATTATTTCATGTAGTTCCTGTATTAGCTGAAGGTGTTTTTCTTCAACGCTTTGGATGAAAAATTTAAATGAATCCAACAATTCCTCGGCAAGCTTGAATAAAAGGTCGTTTTTGTCTTTGTAGTATAAGTAGAGAGTACCTTTTGCTACTCCGGCTTTTTGGGCAATCTGATCCATGCTGACCGATTTGTACCCAAAATCAGCAAAAAGCTCTCTTGCCGCGTCGGCAATTTTTTTACGTTTGATATCTTTTGAATCCATATTTGGCACCCCTATCGCAAAATGACCGATTGACTAAAACGGTCATTTGTAATTATAGTCTCTTGGAATATCGCTTCAACCTCGAAAATAATGGAGTATTCACCGAAAAAACCAATTATGATGAATTATCACTATAATTCTTTGAATTGCTTAATATGGCTTTGATATAAAGCTGTTTTTAAAAATTTTTATGCTAAAATATTAAATATTTGTATCCTTAGTGAAAATCTTTTGTGCAGCATTGAACTGCATAACTAAAAAAAATCCGGTGCTTTTCAGCACCGGAAAAATATTTATCATATTAAATTATACCGTCTGCCCTGAGTGCTTCAATCACCCTTTTGGTTACGTTTACACGGTTGAACGGCACAACAAAATAAAATCCATCGGCGATATGAGCTATTTTTCTCGCAATCTCAATCGTTATCGCAATACCTTCGTTTTCACCCTGCTCGCGGGTCATGTCCGGCGAGAACCGCTTTAGGAACTTTTCCGGAATATTAAATCCGGGCATTTCGTTGGCAAGGAATACGGCGTTTTTGTAATTTACGGGCGTGACAAGGCCGGCGATAACCTTAACGCCTTTATTTTTTGCTTCTTTGAGTGCCTCGGCGGCGTCATCAGTAAAGACGGGCTGGGTCAGCACAAAAGAAGCTCCTGCGTCAAGTTTTTTCTCCAGCCTTTTAAGTTCCATTTTTGGATTTTTTGCGTTGACATTGAAAGCGCATCCGTAAAAAATCTCGTCACCGCTGAAAATATCTGAATTAAGGCTTCTTATATATCGGCAGAGTGATTCCGAGTTCAGATTAAAAACGCCCTTGACGAGCGCTCTATCAGTATCGGGAATAGGGTCGCCCGTCACCGCGAGAATATTGCGTATGCCCTCTATGTATGCCGAAATGAGCGAAGACTTTATCGCATTCAGGTTTTTGTCGCGGCAGCAGAGATGGGGGATGACCTCAATACCGATTGTGCGCTTGAGCCTTGCGGCTGTTGCGAGGGAGTCCGCTCTTGCCCGCGCCATCGGCGAATCAGCCACAGTAATGGCGTCGACATTTAAATCTTTGAGCACTTTGGCCGCGTTTTCGAGCTTTGAAATGTCGGCATTAAACGGTGGTTCAAGTTCAACGACAACAGTTTTTCTGTTTTCATGCAGAAGCGTATCAGAGAAAGTATTCAAAGTCCGCCTTATAGGTTTTTGAACCTCATGAACGCTAAGTGAATTTCCGCAGCCGCGGCTTGCTTTTGACACAGCGTCCGACAGCATAGCGATATGACGCGGTGTTGTTCCACAGCAGCCGCCTATTATTTTGAATCCGCAGCTTGCGGCGCTGGAAAGCCTTGAAGCAAAATAAGAAGGGGAACCGGAATATGTAACGTCGGGTTCCTGAATTTTCAAATCGCCCGATTCACGCTGAGGATATCCTGCGTTAGGCATTATGACCGGCACCATACCTCTGAAATCTACAGTTTGTGCATAATTCAAGAGATGTGATGGCCCGCAGCAGCAGTTAAAACCAACAGCGTCAGCACACTGAGCCTCAGCAACTTCGTCGATAAGGCGCTGTCCGCTGATGTTTTCTCGGGAATAGCCGTCAGGCATAACAGCGAAGCTGATTATAATGAATGCTTCGGGATTCTTGTTTTTTATGTACCTCGAAAACTTTATCGGATAAACGGAGTTTGAAAATGTCTCAAAAACAAAGATATTGACGTCGGAAGCCAAAAACGTATCTACAATGCGGCGATATTCTTCAGATATCACCGCCGAATCAAACATCGTTTCGGGAAGTGGCCCGATGTCGGCCGCCACATAAGCGTTATCCTGCGCTGCCATTGAGGCGATTTTTACGCCTTCCTTTATTATGGCAGATGTAGTGTCGAAATCCCCGCCTATTGAATTACCGGCTACACTCGCGCTGAAGGTATTGGTCAATATAAGCTTTGCACCAGCTTTAACATACTGCTTGTGCATACGCAAAACAGTATCGGCGCTGGTTATATTCAGCATTTCGCACGGCCCAGAAATTCGGCCGGTCAGCGATGATATATAGGTTCCTGCTGCACCGTCTGCAATAAGTATTTCGTTTTGAAGATATTCTCTTATGTTTTTCAAGGCTTCCTCCGCTGCTGACTGAGTTTATAATTATTCAGATTATTTTGCATGTATACATTTTCAATTATACTTTATTTTAAATTTCTTATCAACGCGATTTTATTCGCGATTTTAATATTATTTCCATTTTTTTAATGTTAATATAAATATAATGATACAAAAATGAGAAAATATTGGTTAGTTTGTATTGACATTGTAAGCTTAAAAGGATATTATAGGTATTGATTTATAGCATCAAATTTTGTCGGTTTTTTATAAAAAATTTTGTTATATTGGCCAAATGTATATAATTTCTTGACAATTACAGTTTTTACAAACTAAAGCAGGGGAAAGAGGTTTGAGTGATGAAGCTGAAGTTTCCAAAAATTAAGAAGATTAGACAAAAAGTAAATACTGAGGTTTCAGGAAATCAGAACAAACATGGCAAATTTGGCAAAAAGATGCTTCACTTTAATCTAAGACAGAAATATGCAGGTATGAGTATATATAGAAAACTCAGTATATCATTTTTAGCAGTTGCCTTAATAAGCAATCTACTTGTCGGTCTCGTTGGCCTTTATAACATTAACCGCACCAATGCAATGGCTCAGGAAATGTATAAGAAGGACTTAATACCTCTAACACCACTTTATCGTATTCAAACAACATTTCTTTCAATGAAGTCATTGGTGAACGCTAAAAACTTTGATGAACTTTCCATTAACAGGTCGGAAGTTTTCAGGCTTCAAAATTCACTAAACCAAGAATTGAGCCAATATTCTAAAACTGTTACTAATGCCGCCGAAAAGAAGCAGTTGGCTTCACTGGTTGATGATATAACCAATTTAACGTATAATTTGAGCTCGGTGTTTACCGCATTGCAGACCGACGATGAAGATAGAGCTTTCCAGCTTCTTAACGGGGATATCGCGAAGACATATGAACATTTTGACAGCGCTATAAATAAAATTTTCCAGGATAAAACAAAGGAAGCAGAACAAAGGAATCAGCAAAGTAATAAAAATTACATAGTGGCGCTTGCTACAATGAGCGGTATTACCGTTCTTATGATTATACTGGCTGCGATTATCGGAAGATTAAACGCGAGATTGATAAGCAAGCCTATCAACCACCTTGTAAAATCTGCCGAAGCAATCTCTGAAGGCAATCTTGATGTAATTATAGACAAAGGCAAAGGCGATGAAATAAGCGTTCTTGCGAATGCCTTTGAAAAGATAGTTGTATCGCTGAATTTGCTTAAGAAGGAGATTGGGGCTCTAATTGATGATGCCGTTGAAGGAAATCTCAGCACCCGCGCAGATGTATCAAAGCATAAAGGTGCTTACGGCGATATTATAGGCGGCGTCAACAAGCTGCTTGATACAATCGTTGTGCCCCTAAATACCGCAGCCGACTATATAGATAAAATCAGCAGCGGCGATCTGCCTGAAAAGATTACCGAAGATTTCAAGGGCGACTTTAACCGCATTAAAATCAATCTCAATACCTGTATAGATTCTATAAGAGCGCTGATAGAAGACGCGAATATGCTTTCTGACGCGGCCGTCAAAGGCAATTTGTCAGTCAGAGCGGATGTTTCAAGACATAATGGCGATTATGCAAAAATTATTGAGGGTGTAAACAACACACTTGATTCGATAACCGAGCCGCTTAGCACCGCGGCCAGATATATTGACGATATCAGCCGAGGCGATATTCCTGACAGCATAACCGATGATTTCAAAGGTGATTTCAACCTCATTAAGAACAGCCTGAACACCTGCATTAATTCTATTAAAGCATTAATAGAAGACGCGAATATGCTTTCCGAGGCGGCTGTTGAAGGCGATTTGTCAGTCAGAGCGGATGCGTCCCGTCATCAGGGTGACTTCAGAAAAATCATCGAGGGTGTCAACAGCACACTCGAGTCAGTTGTCACTCCGCTTAGAAATGCGGAAGACTGCGTAACGAAGATAAGCCGCGGCAATATCCCGCCGCTGCTGACAAACGAAGTAAAAGGCGAATACAAGGTATTCCAGGACAGCCTGAATACCTGTATCACGGCTGTTAACCAGCTTGTAGAGGATGCCGAAATGCTGTCTGAAGCGGCCGAGCGCGGTGACCTTTCAGCGAGAGCGGATTCTGAACGCCATCAGGGCGATTTCAAGAAGATTATCAATGGCATCAACAATATGCTTGAATCTGTAGCTGAGCCTGCTACAGAGGTACAATCGGTGCTCGAGGAACTGGCCAAAGGCAACCTCAGTGTACGGGTTACCGGAGACTATAAAGGTGACCTTGTAACAATCAAGGAGTCTATAAACAGCACAGTTGACGCATGGTCACGTTATATTGATGAGATTTCCACTGTCCTTTCGCGCATGTCCGAAGGCGATCTTGACGTTGAAATTAAGTCCGAATTCCTCGGAGATTTTGCCGAAATCAAGGATTCTATCAATAATATCATTGAGTCATTTAACGATGCAATCCGCGAGATACTCACTGCTGCGGAAGAAATAAACATCAGCTCGAAGCAGGTCTCTGAAGGCAGTCAGAGCTTGTCAGCCGGCGCGGCTGAGCAGGCGGCTTCAATTGAGCAGCTCACAGCTTCGATATCTGAAATAGCAAAGAAGACAAGAGAAAATGCTCTGAGTGCTACAAAGGCTGATAAGATTGCGTCCGATGTTAAGAATGACGTTGTTACCGGTACCGCGAAGATGGGTCAGATGGTGCAGTCCGTCAATAACATCAGCGAATCTGCTTCGAACATATCTAAGATCATTAAGGTGATTGAGGATATTGCTTTCCAGACAAATATTCTTGCGCTGAATGCTGCAATAGAAGCCGCGAGAGCTGGCACCAACGGCAAAGGCTTTGCAGTTGTTGCTGAAGAAGTAAGAAACCTTGCTGCACGTAGTTCCAACGCTGCGAAAGAAACTACACAGCTGATTGAAATGTCGATAGAAAAGGCGACAGAAGGCGAGACTATTGCCAATGATACATCTGAAGCATTTGATAAGATTGAAAAAGGCGTTGGCGAGACAGCTAAAATTATTGACCAGATCGCACAGTCTTCCAATGAGCAGGCGACTGGTATCGCTCAGATAAACAAAGGTATCGACCAGGTATCAAAGATTGTCCAGACGAATTCAGCTACAGCCGAGGAAAGCGCGGCTGCAAGCGAGGAACTGTTTGGTCAGGTCGAGAACCTCAGAAAACTTGTAGCAAGGTTCAAGCTGAAGGGCCAAGAGAATTGACTTTGGCATTGCAGCAGTTTGGAAAATATGCTGAGTCGATAAAATGCGCTGAACGTAATATGCGTTCAGCGCATTTTTTACTACTAAGAACAATCTTGTGAGATAGGGAAAAACTCAACCATTGGGCAAAGTAGATTGTTATAGGCAGGTGTCGTTATGGATAACGGCATAGACAGCTCAGGCATAACCGCCGGACAAGACTGGGCTTTAAGAATATTCAGATTGTTATAGAAAAACAGCGGGACAAGCCCGCTGTTTTATCTTTACGCGCAAGAACAACAAAAGTATTCTTGTTATTTTTGATTTTCGGCATCAGACTCTTCATTGCGTTTGCTGGAATCCGTAGATATATTTTTTGTTGCCTTTTTATGTTGTTTTATTGCCTCGCTCAAGATATATTCTATTTGCCCGTTAATAGAGCGAAATTCGTCCTCTGCCCATGCCGCTATGTCATTCCACATGTCGCTGTTGAGCCGCAACAGCACCGACTTTCTATCTTTTCCATGTTTTTCAGCCATTATTTATCCCCGTCAATGATAGAGAGTGCCGGCGTTAACAATAGGTGAAGCGGATTTTTCAGCGCACAGCACGACCATAAGATTAGAGACCATTGCGGCTTTTTTCTCTTCGTCAAGGTCAATGACACCTTTTTCACTCAGCTTGTCAATTGCCATTTCAACCATGCCGACAGCGCCCTCAACTATCATCTGACGAGCGGCGATAACAGCCGAAGCCTGCTGACGCTGAAGCATTGCAGCGGCAATTTCAGGGGCATATGCAAGATGGGAAATACGCGCCTCTTCAATTTCAACTCCGGCTTTTGCAACGCGTTCCTGCAATTCGTTTTTAAGAGCCTGCGCTACTTCTTCTGCATTACCGCGGAGAGTAATATTTGCTTCTGTATCAACATTTTCACTGAAGTCATAAGGATAAAGGTTGGCAAGATGCCTTACCGCTGACTCACTTTGGACTTTCACAAACTCTTCGTAGTTTTCAACATCAAATGAGGCTTTGTAGGTGTCGCGAATCTTCCATACGATAACTGCGGCTATTTCAATAGGATTTCCGACCTGATCGTTAACTTTAAGCTTTTCTCCGTTGAGATTGCGTGACCTGAGGGACAATTTCTTTTTGGAGTAGAAAGGATTGGTCCAAAGTATGCCGGTCTGGCGAACCGTACCTTTGTAATCACCGAAAAGGCTGAGTACAGCCGCCTGATTTGGGGCGAGATTGAAGAATCCGGCCAGAATAATGATACCAATCACAGTTAAAATACTGCCAAGTACAATATAAGCGCCATTGTCGTTTTTGCCACCGAGTACGAAAAAGAGAATGGAAAGTGCAAAAATTACAATAGTTATAATAAGACTGACCCATCCCGAGTGAACCTTGATTTCTTTTTCATTTTGTGCTGTTGAAGCCATAACATAACCTCCATATTCCTTCTGGTGCATTTGGCTACTGCTCAAAGTACCGACCAGAATCAATTTGATATTAAAATGATATCATAATAATTTCAGATTGTAAAGGGGATTGGCAAATAATTATAAACTTTTTGTAAACAATTGCTTGATAAGTATGCATTATTGTACATATTAGTGTATAATAAACTAAGAAAAGCGAAAATATTTTAGGGGATTTTTATGAATGAGTTTATAAACAATATAATGATGCGAATTCATGACTTTCCTGTATGGGGAATCATATTGTTCTGTTTTATTTCAGCATGTCTCCAACAAATATTTCCGCCGTATCCGTCTGATATTCTTTTGCTTGTTCTCGGAGGTCTCGCTGTCACTGGTATAATTGCGGGCCCTGCGGCGATAATACCATATATCATCGGAACTGTTTTTTCGAGTCTTCTTGTTTTTTACATTTCAAGAAAAATTGGAAAACCGATATTAAAGAACAAATATGTCCGTAAAGTCTTTCCCAAACGCAATCAGCGGGTGGCGGGGCTGTATATGCGAAAGTATGGCACGCCTGCGCTTGCAATCTGCAAATTCCTGCCCGGAGTTAATACAGTCTGCCTGTTTATCGCCGGAGTTATGGGATTAAAAGGGCTCGTGCCATCGCTTGTAATTGTAGTATCCAGCATAGTGCAAAACTTGGTGTATTATTTCGCGGGAAAGGCAATAGGAAACAACCTGCCGTCACTTTACAATTTTTCAGAACGTTTTACGATTGTCGCAGTTATCATTGCAGTGCTAATTATAGCAATATTTATAGTGTTCAAGTTCAGAAGGAAGTTATTTAGGAGAGTGCGTATCTGAAATACTAATTACCATAAATTTTTTTGATTTATTGATATAAAATACGCAAAAGCTATAATGCCGCGCGCGACACTTTTCTGGGGGTGGCGGCATTGGGCGAAAGCAATTTAAATAAAAAAAGCCCATGGTTCGGGCTTTTTTGTTTTTCGCTGGCAATATTCTTGACACTTACACCAGTTTTGGCTGCCGGCAGCGTAAAGGTAGAAAAGGTAACGGAAAATATTTCACAGCCTTCACTTGACTGCCGGATTTCCTATCCGCATCTTGATGGCATAAACAATCAGGATATGCAGGAAAGGCTTAATGTTTTCATTAAGGAAAGAGCTAAAACTGTGGAAACGAAAGCACAATACAATGCTAAGTTCGAGAAAGTTAATGCTGTCATGGACTTTAAAGTTACCCGTAACAACGACGGCATTATGAGTCTTGTCATCAAAGACAAAATAAGTTCGGCAAAAGGTGACAATTATTCTCAGACATCTCTGACAATTGATACTGTCACCGGGCGGCGTTATTTTTTGTCCGACCTGTTTATAGACAATGCCGATTATGTCGAAATGCTGAGCGGACAGATTAAGAATCAGATATCGCGAACGGGCCTTGACAAAAAACAAATAAAAACTTTTAAACGGATAAGCGCAAACGAGGATTTTTATTTGACGCCCGACGCGGTTGTAGTGTACTTTGAGCAAGGCGAATACTTTAGCAATGATTGTGCAGTCAAAGAGTTTGCTATACCGCTTAATACTCTCAGCGGAATCTTAAAGCCACGGATTTGGAGGGCCTAAGATTCTGGAACTTTGTACCTTGAAAAAAGAATAGCGCGCGGCAAAGGGGCTGTATCGAAGCGCCTATCGGCGCTGAGACAGCCCTTGATTTTTATAATGAGTGCCAATTGTTTTGCTGTTAAACTGACAAGCTGCCTTTAACTTTTAATCTGCATAGAATATATACAAATTGAATTAAAGGCGGTTTTAGAGATGAGTATGAGTCCTTCGGACACAATTCCGTATGTTGTTCAGCAGGGCGATACGCTGCAGTCGGTAGCAAATATGTATCGTACGTCTGTAAAGGCCATTGAGCAGAAGAATCAAGGCGTTAATTTAAACTCATTAGCTGCCGGGCAAGTTATATTTATCCCTGTTGACAGTTATTATGCCCCTCATCGCAGGGCGACCAGAGCGTGCACAACGCGTGAACTGGAATTAATGAATCTTATGAGGCTTTTGTGGGAACAGCATGTATTTTGGACAAGGCTTGTCATCTTAAGCATGGTGTTCGACCTGCCAGATGTAAGTCAGGCCACCAACAGGCTTCTGCGCAACCCGCAGGATTTTAAAGCGGCGCTTATGCCGTTTTATGGGGAAGAAACGGCCGCAGAATTTGCAAACCTTTTGACACAACATCTGACAATCGCAGCCGAGCTTGTCGCCGCATCAAAAGAAAACAACACCGCCGCCGCGGCGGACGCCGAAAGGCGATGGTATCAAAACGCAGATGAAATCGCGGAATTTCTTGGCAGTATCAACCCCTATTGGTCGGCAGCGGAGTGGCGGAGTATGCTGCGGGAGCACCTCGCCATGACAAAGCAGGAGGCGGTAGATTTCCTGACAAAAGATTATGAGCACAGCATTTCACAGTTTGACGCGATAGAGAGGATGGCCTTGAGAATGGCCGACGTCATGTCAGACGGTATAATCAGACAGTTTTCGCTGTAATCTTAGGGACTGGTTTTCTGCCTATGGCAGACATATCATGCATATACATACAATTCTCCATTCTCCGTTTTAAGCACATATAAAAAGCCCCGCCTT
>NZ_JBAIZF010000014.1:0-25540 GCF_036762875.1 [Clostridium] cellulosi
CAAACGGATTCTGAAGTACAAGGCAAAGTTTGCTGCATAAAAAGAGCTACCACCATTTGGCAGTAGCTATTCAATAACCATGTTTTAATTATTTCCCTGGTCTACATTGACAGGGGCGGATCAGATATGCCGCGGCTTTTTGTTTTATGCTGCAATGTCATGCTAATAACTCAAATGTTTTCTTCTCCTGCACAGCCAGCGGGAAAGCATTTTTTGCGCCCAGCGATTCAAGGTATTCCTGCAGCGGCTCGAGCTTTTCATAAAGCATTACGATAAGATCGCCGCTTCTGGCCTCCTCGACCGCTGCGCGGAGGGCGTCAGACTCTTTTTCAATTATAGTGACAGCATTCCTATCAAAGCCTTTCTTAATTATGGCGTCATAGAATATGCCCGCGACCTCGCCTCTTTTTCTGCCGCGCAGGTCTTCGTCCTCTTTAATTATGATTCTCGCAAACGCCTCTGCGCACATCTCGCCCACCGTTCTCATGGCGCTGTCCTGCCTGTCGCCGGGCATGCCTATTACGCCGATAATCCGGTTATAGCCGAGCTTTTTGCATGTTTTTATAACCTGCCTGTACCCTGCCGGATTGTGGCCATAGTCAAGCATGACGCGGAAACCGTTGAGCTTGTAAAGGTTGAACCGGCCTTTATTGTCATCAAAGCTTTTGAGGCCGTCGCTGATAACTGGAATCGGGACGCCGAGCGCATAAAGTGCCGATACCGCGGCGAGGCTGTTTTCAATATTACATTCGATAAGGCCGCCGCAGGTTATCGGGATATCGCTCACATCTATTACGTCCAGAGTCTTTGCCCCGTCTTTAATCTTTATCGTTCCGTTTTTTGTAAATACCTTTACGCAGTCTACGGTCCGGGTCACCTGTGTCGGCTCCTCGTCTTTATAGAACAGAATCGGCCGCACCTTGACCCGCTTTAATATTTTCGGCGTCATGCTGTCTTCGGCGTTGAGCACCGCCGCGCCGTTTTCCTTGACCGCCTCGACGACCAACGACTTGACGAATGCCAAATCCTCAAGGGTGTTAATGCCGTCAAGCCCTATGTGGTCGCCGGTTATGTTGGTTATGACACCGACGTCGGCAAGGTCGTATCCGAGCCCGCCGCGGACAATGCCTCCTCGTGCCGTTTCAAGTACCGCCGCGTCTATCTCCTTATTGGACAGAAGAGTCTTTGCGCTGATAGGCCCTGAATTGTCACCGCGGCAGATACATTTGTTCCCGACATAGGTTCCGCTTGTGCTTGTCATGCCGACCGTCTTGCCGCAAAGGCCCAGAACATGATGGATAAGGCGCACAGTCGTCGTCTTGCCGTTTGTTCCCGTAACTGAAACAATGGGGAAGTTGTAGTCCTCCTCTTTCGGGAACAAAAGGTCGACGATGTCCTTGGCGACGTTGCGCGGCTTGCCGACGCTGGGGTATAAGTGCATGCGGATACCCGGCGCCGTATTCACCTCGACTATCGCGCCGCCGGTCTCAGTTATTGGCTTTGAGATATCCTCGGCGACAACGTCGATCCCGGCAATATCAATGCCGATGGCCTTTGCGGCGCTTACCGCGAGCTGAGCGTTTTCAGGATGGATTATATCGGTGCAGTCAATTGCTGTGCCGCCGGTGCTGAGATTGCCGTTCTGACGCAGAACCACGACCTGACCCGGTTCGGGAATAGAATCCTCAGTAAGGCCGTTCTTCCGAAGCAGGTTCCGGGACACGCTGTCGAGTTTTATCTTTGTCAGCGCCTTTTCGTGGCTTTCGCCCCGGTTTTCGTCGCTGTTAACGATATCGACAAGCTCTTTAATTGTATGCTTTCCGTCACCTGTGACTGAGGCGGGCAGGCGCTCCGCGACTGCGCAGACTTTGTCCCCTACTACTAATATGCGGAAGTCTCGCCCTTTTACGAATTTTTCGACAATTATGCCGTTTGAAAACTTAGAGGCTTCCCTGTATGCCTCTTTTATCTCTTCATTGGTCTTAAGGTTAAGAAAAACACCTTTTCCCTGATTGCCGTCATAGGGCTTTATGACAACGGGCATGCCTATCTGGTTTGCTACCATTACGGCAGAGATCTCCGAAAAAACCACCTTGCCATATGGGACGGGAATCTTGTGCTCGCTGAGCAGCGCCTTTGTGAGTTGCTTGTTTGAGGACAAATCAGCGGATATGCACGAAGTGGCATCCGTCAGCGTCGACTCGATAAGCCTTGAGTGGCGGCCGTATCCCAGTCTGACAAGGCTTTCGTGCCCTATGCGGGTTATCGGTATATGCCGCTTTTTCGCCTCTTCGACTATTGCGGAAGTGCTGGGACCGAGTTCGCCGTCCTGCGAAGCCCGCCGCAGATAGTCGAGGAATTCATCTATATTGACATCTTCGCCGCGGATAAATGAGTTCAGTATGAACACCGCGGCTTTTGAACATTCCAGACCGCATACCTCGTTTTTATACTCAAAAACAAGGTAATAGACATTGGGTTCTTTGAGAAGCCGGGTTTTGCCGTACCTTACGTCATATCCGAGCATATACTGCATTTCCAGTATTACATGCTCAAGGACATGACCCAAATATGTGCCGGCCTTCAGCTTCTCAAGAAAGCCGCCCTCATACCCCAGCCCGCAGCAGTTTGTGCGAAGCCCGGGGAATGCCTTTATCAGCTTTTCATTGAACCCTTTAATGTCCTTAGTGGGGATATCGCCGTATTTTCCGATATCCACAATCATCTTCATGACAGGTCTGTGACTGTATATATTACGTCCGGGGAAAATCGTATAATCCCATATTGAGATCTTGTCAGTCTCCATTCTTAAGACGCAGAACCTTTCTTTCATTGAAATCAAAGCCATATCCCTTTGGCAGGACATGTACCGTAACGCCTGTGATTGCCAGAATTTCATCAGGTTTAAGCTCTGAAACGTTGGAACTTTTGATTGTCTTGCCGTCGATAATCGTTACAGCATTGCTACCGATTATCTCAAAGTGATTGTCTGGGAACAGCTTTATCGCGGTGTTCTCATCTATGCCGATCCCGAGCACGTCTGGATTCTCGCAGACACCGCACAAAAGCCGCCCAAACCTCCCTCTCTGGTCAAAGTGCTGGTCTATTATTGCTCCGTCAAAAAGTCCCAGTCCCGGAGCCATCTTTAAGGTGCATTTTCTGGCCGGTTCGTTGTCGTTGCCCTGAACGATCATCGTCGAACTCATCACCGAGGCGCCGGCACTCGTGCCCATTATTATGCCGCCGTTTTTATAAAGCTCTATAATTTCTTTGCCGGCTCTGGTCCCGCCGAGAATACTGGTGATCCTCAGCTGGTCGCCGCCGGTCATAAAAAGGCAGCGGGATTTCTTTATTATTTCACAGTTTCTCTCATTCTCGGCATCATCGCGGGTATTGATATTGAGCACATTAATCTTTTTTATGCCGAGCCTTTCAAAAACCTTTGCATAATCTTTTCCAACTTCCTGCGGCTTTTCCGTCGCTGTCGTCAAAACCGTCAACCAATCGCTGTCGTCCATCATTTGTTTTGCCTGCCGCAAGATTTCACTGTCGCCGTTTTTGTCTTCGGCGCCTCCGATTATTATTAGATAACCTTTTGACACTTCCTCCATAACTTCCTCCCGGGTTCGGACCTAAAGCTATTCCGCAAATGACTGCAGCGCAAGTCATATCTATATCGGCTCTGTCTTGAATTTCTCAGTCTCTTGCGGAATTGCTGTAAGCAAGCCTTCCCCCGTCAATCTTTAATATTCCCATGCAGTACAGCTTGTCTACATTATAATTTTTGTCAACTATAAGTATGTCAGCGTCGCTGCCCTCTTTCAAAGCGCCCTTTTTCGGGTACAGTTTCAGGCGCTTTGCCACGTTTTCAGTCACAAGGCTGAAAACAAGGTTGGGCGGCAGCCCTTCCTCCATTATCATGTGCCATATATCGTCGTATATGACCTGAATTTTGCTTGCCCCGCCGCCGGGTATGCTGCCGTTTGCGTCTGAGCTTACTGTGACATTAGCCATCGGCAGCCCGGAATCATAGAATTTCTTGACCGCTTTCGGCACTGGAACCCCGACTGTTTCACCGGCTGTAAAATCCGTATTGCCGCCCGCTCTGCAAAACTCCATAGCCTCCCCGAAAAGCTCCGGGCTTCGGTTTAGGTGGGTCGGCACAAACATATTAACCGGCAAATCGTATTGCTCAACGGTGTCTATTATCGGTTTTAGGCCGCCTTTGCCGTCTCCGACATGAATGTGCATGACGCCGGCCTTCCCCGACAGCATGCCCCCGAGGTGAACCTGTGACGCGAGCTTTGCCAGTTCTTGGGGCGAAGGTTGGGATGAGCGGTGGTCTGAAATCGCTATCTCCCCCGCGCCGATAACCTTGTCGATGAGGACAAGGTCTTTTGTTATGCTTTCTGTAATTGTCAGCGGCGGCATGGCATAACTTCCGGAATAGATAAACGCCGTTATGCCCTCCGCCTCAAGGGATTTTGCGGTGGCGTACAGGTCCGTCAGATTTCTCGTAACCCCGTCGGCGCCGAGCAGCCCGCATACGGTAGTTACCCCTGACTTAAGTATATCGCGTATATCTATTCTCGATACCCTGCTCGAAAAGCCCTGTTCACCGCCGCCGCCCGTTATATGGACGTGTTGGTCGATTATGCCGGGAAATGCCCTTTTGCCCTCACAGTCGACAACTTCATCGACAATCCCCTGCATTTCAATTTCACCGCAGGGGCGTATCTTAGCGATTTTATCCCCGCAGATCAGCATATCACTAAGTCTTTCGCCCTGCGGAAAGCTACAGTTTATATTCTTTAATAACGTCATCAATGTTAATCAACTCTTTAAAGCCCTGCCGCCGTCTGACTGGGCGGCGATCTCTTGTTATTCAAAATTGTCACATTTAAATGCACATGCCAGACTTATTATTAACATTAAAAATTGTCATAATTCAAAAATATAAAAAGAACCCGAAAGATTTCTCTTTCGGGTTCTTTTTTAAATTAAATTTTATGATGGGAAAACAACGATAAGGAACATCTTGAACTGTTCAGTCGCAAACAGCGCATGGGGCTTGCCCGCAGGCATTACAATCGTCTCGCCTTTTTGAACATCGTATTTCTTGCCGTCGATTGTGATTTGAGCCTTTCCGTCAAGGATATAAACCATTGCGTCCCCGCTCGATGAATGGGTGCTTATCTCCTCACCCTTGTCGAACGCGAACAGTGTTAAACTTACAGCGTCATTCTGCGCTATCGTCTTGCTGACAATCTGGCCTTTTTGATACGCGACCGTTTTTTCAAGCGGAATAACGCTCTCAAAGTCAATATTCTTAAGCATTAACATCACCCCTAATATAATGCCATTATATCAGTGAAATATATAAGTAAAAGCGATGTTGACTGAAAAGTGCAGGTATTGGGGCGGCTTGGGGCGGCATTTAATTTAATGCACGCGTCAGCCGAGGATTGCCTTAAGGTCTGCTTCTGGTGTTGAAATTGGTTTGATGGAGAACTTCTCAATGAGGAGATTGAGGACATTATCTGAGATAAACGCCGGGAGCGTCGGGCCGAGATAGATATTCTTAATGCCGAGGGACAGCAGGGTCAGGAGAATGCAGACTGCCTTTTGCTCATACCAGGAAAGCACAAGCGTCAGCGGCAGGTCGTTTACGCCGCAATCAAAGGCCTTTGCGAGGGCGACGGCAACCTCAATGGCGCTGTAGGCGTCGTTACACTGACCCATATCCATGACCCTCGGAAGTCCGCCGATTTCGCCGAGGTCAAGGTCGTTGAAGCGGAATTTGCCGCAGGCCAGCGTCAATACAGCCGTATCTTTCGGGGTTTGCTTTACAAATTCGGTGTAGTAGTTTCTGCCCGGCCTTGCGCCGTCACAGCCTCCGACGAGGAATATGTGCCTGAGCGCGCCGGTCTTTACCGCTTCAATTATCTTGTCCGCAGCCGACAGCACCGCTCCCCTGCCAAATCCAGTGGTCAGTGTATCGCCGCCGTTGATGCCGGACATATGGCGGTCTTCCGCATATCCGCCCAGTTCCAAAGCCTTGTTTATAATATCTGTGAAATCCTTTTTGCCGTTGCTATCCACCTTTACGTGTGCAATTCCGGGATAACCGACAACTGAAGTCGTAAATACCCTGTCCGCATAGCTTCTTTTCGGCGGCATAAGGCAGTTGGTTGTGAAAAGAATCGGGGCGGGAATATTGTCGAATTCCTTCTGCTGGTTCTGCCATGCCGTTCCGAAATTGCCCTTGAGGTGCGGGAATTTCTTAAGCTCAGGATAAGCGTGAGCCGGCAGCATCTCACCGTGGGTGTAAATGTTGACACCCTTGTCCTTCGTCTGTTCCAAAATCTCATAGAGGTCATGCAGGTCGTGGCCGCTGACAACGATGAACGGGCCTTTCTCTATATTGCATGTAACCTTTGTGGGCTCAGGCGTGCCGTATGTTCCGGTATTTGCTTTATCCAGCAGGGCCATGCACTTTAGGTTGACCTGACCGAATTCCATAAGCAGCGACAGCCACTCGTCGACTGAGTGCTCTGTCAAAAGCGCCGGCAAGCCCTTATAGAACCATGCGTTTACCTCGTCGTCAAAGAGGCCAAGTACACCGGCGTGATGAGCATAGGCCGCCATGCCGCGCATACCGAAAAGCAGTGTTGAACGCAGGGAGACAATATCTTTGTCCCCGTCGAAAAGCGACTTCGCCGCCGGTACTGGGATTTCTTCTGCAAGGCGGTTTTTCTCCGCTATTGCCTCGTCTTTAAATTGGTTTATCCTTGTAGTATCAAAGTTTACGTTTGTGACGGTCATAAACAGCCCGTCTACAATAAGAGAATCGGTCTTCTTTGACCTGCCCGCCTTGTTTGCGGCATTGGCCAAAGCAATTAGAGCGCAGGTGAGCTCATCCTGAGCGTTTGACGTTGCGGCACTTTTGCCGCATACTCCTGCGTATTTGCACCCTGTTCCGTTAGCTGTCTGTTCACACTGAAAACAAAACATTTCTGACATTGCAATTCCTCCAAAAATAAAATTTTATTTATATAAAATTACTGTTCAATAATTGTGCCGTCTGTGCCGATTACGGTGACACTCCACGGAATCATCTTGCCGCTTGCGCGGAGAGCCTCTTTGACGGCATGTTCAATGCCTCCGCAGCATGGGACTTCCATCCTGACGACTGATACGCTCTTAATCTCATTCATCGAGATGATGGCGGTGAGTTTTTCGGTGTAATCGACCATATCCAACTTCGGGCAGCCGATTAATGTTATCTTGTTTCTCATAAAGTCTTTATGGAAGTTAGCATAGGCGTAAGCTGTGCAGTCCGCCGCGATAAGCAGGTGTGCGCCATTAAAATACGGGGCGTTCGGCGGGACAAGCTTTATCTGAACCGGCCACTGGCGCAGTTCGGAAATAACCTGACTGTTATCCGCTGCCTTTGCGGGTTCGGCAGGGCGATTCCTCTCAAGGGTCCTCATGCGTGAACCGGGGCAGACAAACGGGGCCTTAGCCCGCTCCGCTTCCTTCTTTGCTTTTACAGCCGCCTCGTTATACTCCGCCGCTTCCCGCTCCTCAAATGAGATAGCATTTGTCGGGCAGACAGGCAGGCAGTTGCCGAGGCCATCGCAGTAATCTTCGCGCAAAAGCTTCGCCTTGCCGTTAACTATGCCTATTGCGCCCTCATGGCAGGCCGTTGCGCAAAGGCCGCAGCCATTGCATTTTTCCTCGTCAATCTTTATAATTTTTCTTATCATAAAAACCTCCTATTGGTTTGCTGTTCTTTCTGTGGTTAAATTATATTAGGTTATACCGCAAAATTCTGTTGCCATAGCAACAATAATAGAAATTTTTAAGGAGTCTTTGGGAGTGGCAAAAATCAGCGACATTCTATTGAAGATGAGCCTATTTGAAGGTATCAGGCCTGAAGAACTCGAGGCGATTTTAAAATGCCTCAGGGCAAAAAAGGTAACTTACAGCAAAAATGAATTTATAATAAACATGGGTGACAGAATAGACAGTTTCGGCATTGTAATCAGCGGGACAGTGCAGATTCTGAAAGAAGATATCAGCGGCAGGCAGGTTATACTCTCGGCACTCACAGCCGGCGACACGTTTGCTGAGGTGTTTGTCTGCGCAGGCATAAAAAAATCCCCCGTTGCCGTCATGGCGGCAACAGAGGCAGAGGTGGTTTTTATCGATTACGGCAGGGTCGTTCATACCTGCAACAACGCCTGCGAATTTCACTCAAGACTGATACAGAATATGCTCAAGGTGCTGGCCCAGAAAAATCTCTTTATGAACAACAAGATAACCTATCTGACCCTCAAGGGTATGCGTCAGAAAATCGCGTCATACCTGCTCTCACAGATTGAGAAAACAGGCAAAGACCGGTTTGAAATACCCTACAGCCGCACAGAGCTTGCCGATTTTCTCAACGTGGACAGGAGCGCTATGTCAAGAGAGCTTTCGCGAATGAAAAAAGAGGGGCTTATCGATTTCAACAGGAATACGTTCTCTGTTCTGGATAAGCAGGCGCTCTGTGATTTGGTTTGATACTCGTCACTGTCTCAGAAGAATATAATAAACCGCTTGACAACTAAATATCTTATGTTATACTTATTACAAATTAATGAGATGGGTGGAAAGATGCGCTTATAATCTATTTTTCGAGTATAACAGAATTGTTTGTAAAAGTCCGCTTATTTTGCGGGCTGAATTTCTGTTGCCGAAATTTAGATTATAAGCCTTAAAGCTCATATAGGCCCTGATTTTATCAGGGTTAGCTTTGCTTTTCAATAATCTGCTTTAATCTGCTTTCGGCAACGCCGAAGGCAGTTTTTTTTTGCTCAGGGAGTGATTTTATGCTATTACAGATAAAAGACCTTAATATTACGCATTTAAAGGATTTAAGAGAAATTCTAAACGGCTTTTCCTTTACGCTCAACCCCGGCGACAAGGCGGTCATAATCGGTGAAGAGGGCAACGGCAAATCAACGCTTCTCAAACTGATTTACGACCCAAAGCTTGTCGAGGATTACGCCGAATATACCGGAGAAATTATCAGGGGCGGCAGTATGGGCTACCTTGCGCAGGAACTGACACAATTTCAAAAACAAATGACCGTTTATGAGTTCTGCTCCGCGTGGCCCGCTTTTTTCAACCTCACGCCGAGGGCACTCGGCGACATCGCGTCGGAACTTGGAATAAGGGCCGATACGTTTTATTCCGACCAGAAAGTTGGTTCCCTTTCCGGCGGAGAAAAGGTGAAATTACAGCTTGCGTGCATTTTAATGGAGCGCCCGGACATGCTCTTACTCGATGAACCGTCGAACGACCTTGACATAGATACACTTAAATGGCTTGAGGAATTTATAAATTCATGCGGGATTCCGGTTCTTTTTGTCTCTCATGACGAGACGCTTATTGAAAACACCGCAAACGTTGTAATCCACCTTGAACAGGAGCGTCGCAAAACCAAATCCCGCTGGACAGTCGCGAAAATGCCTTACGCGCAGTATATCAGTGAGCGTTTGTCAAGACTTGCCCATCAGGAACAAATAGCGCGGAAAGAGCGCAGCGACTATGAAAAAAAGATGATTAAATTTCGTCAGATACAATCGAAAGTGGAACACCGTCAAAAAACAGTTTCGCGTGCCGACCCGCATAGCGGACGGCTTCTTAAAAAGAAAATGAAAGCCGTCAAGTCTATGGGAAGGCGTTTTGAACGCGAGCATGAGAATATGACGCAAATTCCCGACGTCGAAGAGGCAATCATGCTGAAATTCGGGGACGATATCGCCGTTCCGAGTGGTAAAACCATCCTTGATTTTAAACTCGACAGGCTGAGCATTGAAGACCGGATTCTTTCTGAAAATATCGAGCTTTTCGTATCAGGCAGGGACAAGATATGTATAATCGGCAAAAACGGCATCGGCAAGACGACGCTGCTTAAAAAAATCGCCGAAAATCTGCTCGCCCGGCAGGATATTAAAGCCGCCTATATGCCGCAGAATTACGACGATCTTTTGGTTGCAGACAAAACGCCCGTTGAGTTTTTGTCAGTGACGGGCGAAAAGGATGAAATTACAAAAATAAAAACATTTCTCGGCAGCGTCAAATATACCTCCGATGAAATGGAGCACAGGATATCTGAGCTTTCCGGCGGGCAGAAAGCAAAGCTTCTGTTCTTAAAGATGATTTTGGATGGGTGCAACGTGCTTATTCTCGACGAGCCTACAAGAAACTTTTCGCCACTTTCGAACCCGGTCATCAGGGATGTCCTCAAATCGTTCGGAGGGGCAATTATCAGTGTTTCGCACGACAGAAAATATATAAACGAAGTCTGCACCAAGGTTCTGGAGCTGACCCCAAATGGGCTCAATGAGGCAAGAATTTAGTGCAGCTGCAAAGTTAAAAGCGCATTTTATCGGGACGTAATAACCCGGTAAAATGCGCTTTTTGCATTTAAACTTTAAACGGCTATGAAAAAGTTGACATTGTTATGAAATAAATAGTATTATATTGACATAATGTTTGAAATGTGAAGGCAATAATGCCTATTGAGACTAATCTTCTTCTGTTGCTGACAGTTTTCTTGCTTGAAGGGATACCCATTATTCTTTCATTTAGGATTGCTATCAATTTAACAGCAGTCTTTGTGCTTGATAAAAACTCTCTATGTGCATATCTTCCATACTCATAAGTTTGGACGGAGGAAATGTATTATGAAAGTATTATTAATCAGCGGAACAAACCACAAAGGCAGCACCTATACTATCGGACGCATGCTGGCCGATAAGCTCAATGCAGATGAAATCAAAGAGGTATTTCTACCAAAGGATATGCCGAAACAATGCCGCGGCTGTACTCGCTGCATAATAGAAGACGAAGCAAAATGCCCGGACTATTCGTTTATAAAGCCTATTACTGACAGCATAGACGAAGCCGATATATTAATACTTACCTCGCCCGTTTATGTGTTGCATGTAACCGGTCAGATGAAAAGCCTGCTTGACCACTATGCCTACCGGTGGATGGTTCACAGACCGTCAGAAAAAATGTTCTCAAAACAGGCAGTATGTATCTCCACAGCCGGAGGCGCAGCATGAAATCTACCAACAAAGATATGGCAGACAGCCTGAAATTCTGGGGCGTAGGGCGGATATATACATATGGGGTAGCCGTTGCGGCAACCTCATGGGAATCAGTTTCAGCGAGCAAAAAGCAAAAAATTGAGAAAAAAATCAACCGGATTGCACAGAAATTGAAAAAGCGTCAAAACAATGTGACGCCGTCTTTCAAAGTAAAAGTACTGTTCTATTTAATGCGGATTTTTCAAAAACGCGTAAAGATAAACCCAGTTGACTATGATTACTGGGAAGCAAAAGGTTGGCTGGGAAAAAGTCGTCCCTGGAAAACGGCAACTTAAAAATTAAGATTGAGGTTGTGAATAGTCGCTATTCATCTTGATTAATCTGAATGAGGCGGACTGCTATTCAGCGCTGTCCGCCTAAGTGAAATGATACACAAAAGCTATAATAAAAAAAGCACGCCAAAAGCGTGCTTTTTTTATGGCTGGGATGGCAGGACTCGAACCTGCGGAATGACGGAGTCAAAGTCCGTTGCCTTACCGACTTGGCTACATCCCAATATGCATAAGAACACGCGGTGTTATCCGCGTGTTCAAATTATTATGGGGTGGGTAATCGGATTCGAACCGATGACCTCCAGGGCCACAACCTGGCACTCTAACCAACTGAGCTATACCCACCATATTTCTTGGCGCGCCTGGAGAGACTCGAACTCCCGACCCACTGCTTAGAAGGCAGTTGCTCTATCCACCTGAGCTACAGGCGCATCCGATACCGCCATCAAGGGCGCAGGAAACAAGCTCCGGCATGACAGCAGAAAAAAATTGGAGCGGGTGATGGGAATCGAACCCACGCGGCCAGCTTGGAAGGCTGGAATTCTACCATTGAACTACACCCGCTTCTCTATAGCTTCGAAACGCTATATGATGCATTTCGTTTGCCGCTTTTTCGCGGCGATTGTGATTATAACATAACAACCGCCGCATGTCAAGCGCTATTAGCAAAAATATATCGAATTTAGTTACCAGCGGACTTAAAACGCCACAGCAGTAATATTATCCCCGTCGGCAGACAGCTCAACACTTGATATCTTTTCACTGCCGCGTGCAACAAGGATACCGGCAATGCGGTCCTCAACTTCACGGCGCACGTTTTTCCTCAAATCCCTGGCTCCAAACTTGCCGCCATATGATTTTTTAACAAGGGCGTCTATAAGCTTCTCATCCCAGCTTAGCTCAATTTTCTTTAGTGCCATTGATTGTTTTAACTCATCCAACATAAGGCCGGCTATGGCCTTAAAATCGGTCTCTGAGAGAGGATTGAAAACAACTATTTCGTCAACGCGGCTCAAAAATTCCGGTCTCAGGAAATCCGAAAGCGCTTTCATAACCTTTTCCTTAACCATCATCACCGGTTCGCGGTTGAATCCCAGCGAACTGCCCTTGCGGTCAGAGCCTGCGTTTGACGTCATAACTATTACTGTATTCTCAAAGTTAACCGTACGTCCGTGCGCATCCGTTACCCTGCCGTCATCGAGAATCTGAAGCAGGATATTAAGAACATCGGGATGTGCCTTTTCAATCTCGTCGAAAAGTATTACCGAATACGGCTTACGTCTTACCTTTTCTGTGAGCTGGCCGGCTTCATCATATCCGACATATCCCGGAGGTGCGCCGATTATCCTTGAAACCGCATGTTTCTCCATGAATTCGGACATATCAAGCCTTATCAGCGTATCAGGTGTATCAAACAGCTCGGCCGCCAGCACCTTGACCAGTTCGGTCTTGCCAACGCCTGTGGGGCCGACAAAGATAAACGACGCGGGGCGTTTGCGGGGGCTTATCTGAACCCTGCTGCGCCTTATAGCGTTTGACACAGCGCTGACTGCCTCGTCCTGGCCGACTATTCTCTTCTTTAATGTTTCTTCAAGGGTAGCAAGGCGCTGGAATTCCTGTTCGCGGATACGGCTCGCGGGAATTCCTGTCCACAGCTCGATTACCTTCGAGACGTCGTCTTCAGTAACCGAAATATCGCCGGAAGCATCACGAAGCCCCTGAGCCTTTGCCAAAAGGCGGCACTCCTCGGCCTTAACATCGGCGAGTTGCTTGTATATATCCTGTCCCTCTGACTGGATAAGCTGCTCTTCCTGTGCCTTGCCTTGAGGCTTGCGAGTTTGCGTTCAACGCTGGCAAGCTCAGACGCCGCCTTGTTGCGGAGTGCGGCACATGCACAAGACTCATCAAGGAGGTCAATGGCTTTGTCGGGGAGGAAACGGTCAGAAATGTATCTCTCCGAAAGCCTTACTATCTTCGAGACAAGTTCATCGTCGATTTTTACCGAATGATATTTTTCGTAATAGTCTTTAATCCCCAAAAGGACCTTTACGGTGTCCTCAATCGACGGTTCCTCAACCTTTACAGGCTGGAAGCGTCTCTCAAGGGCAGCGTCTTTTTCAATATATTTTCTGTATTCTTCAAAAGTGGTAGCGCCGATAACCTGAATTTCGCCCCTTGAAAGAGCCGGCTTCAAAATATTCGCCGCGTTCATAGAGCCTTCAGCATCGCCGGTGCCGACAAGATTATGCACCTCGTCGATGAACAGGATTATATTCCCTGCCTTCTTTACTTCGTCGATAAGCCCTTTTATCCTGCCTTCAAATTGGCCTCTGAATTGCGTTCCTGCCACAAGTGCCGTCAAATCGAGCAGGTATATTTCACGGTCAGCCAAGCGGGGAGGCACGTTTCCGGACGCAATTTTAAGCGCAAGGCCCTCGGCTATTGCGGTTTTACCGACACCCGGCTCACCGATGAGGCACGGATTGTTCTTCGTGCGGCGGCAGAGTATCTGCTCAACACGGTAAATCTCCTTTTCGCGGCCTACAATGCGGTCAATCTTCCCGTCTCTCGCTTTGCCGGTCAAATTTATGCAATAATTATCAAGATATTTCCGCTTCGGAGACTTGCCTTCGCGCGAATGGCTGCTTTCCTTTGTCTTCTCATTATTGGTTCCGCTGCTTTGTCCGCCAAATATATTCTCAAGGAATGGATATGTCTTCGCTCCTCCTGGTTCAAATCCGTCTTCGTCAGTGCCATTAGCCTGATTCATCAGGTTCTCAAGCTCTGCACCCATGTTCTCTATATCTTCATCTGTTACGCCCATCTTCTCGACTAAATCATTTACAGGCTTAATGCCAAGCTCCCTTGCACACTGAATGCAAAGTCCGTCATTTATCGTTTTTCCATTTTCAACTCTCGTAATAAAAACAACCGCCATACGCTTTTTACAGCGAGTACATATCATAATAATTTATCCCTTCTTTACTTCATAATACGAGTATATCAAAAATCAACTGTCGTCATGCCCATTTCTAATCCTATTTTGAATTTACTTTGAAAAAATAGGGGATGTACATTACAAGTGAAAATAGCATAAATACCAGAACAAGGATTAGAAGGACGTAAATAACCAAGCGTGATGGCCGGAAAGCAATAATAAGAATCATCGCGAAATAGAAAACTACAGTTCCAAGTTTTCCGAACCATTTTGACGACATCATTTCTTTGCCTTTTCTTATGATATTCGCACCTGCTCCAATCATTACAAATTCTTTTAAAATCAGAATACATAAGATCCAGATTGGCGCGACATTCTTTATCACAAGACAAACACAGACAGTCGCCTGCGTAAGTTTATCGGCAAGTGGGTCAAGGATTTTGCCAAGCTTTGATACCATATTGAATTTGCGTGCAATAATTCCGTCAAATATATCTGTCAGCCCCGAAAGTATTAATACTCCCGCAGCAATTATTCCGGAATATTGCAAGTTGGAAAAGTAGGATACTACAAAGACAGGTATGAGTATAAGGCGAAAAATTGATAGCAAGTTTGGTATCCCTAAACCCAAAATGCCATGCGACTGATTGCCGGACATTAATATAGTCCCCTCTCTGCTCAGGTCATATAAAGGCTGTCGAAAGCATAGAAGATATACTTGCCTTATGTGTTCTATTTGTAGAATGATTTTAGAATGATTCAAACTTTATTTTCTCAAAGTAGTATTATAATATCATAATATCATGCTTTTAACAACTTGTAAGTTAAAGGATTAACATTATAAACATACTTAAAAATGTGGGTAGATTCTATTGTATTTATCGATATCAGCTGATTTCCCTGCAAAGAACACAAAGACAAAATTAGTGACAGCAATGTGCTCAAAATTGCCAGGATAATGACAGCCTCGATAACTCCAACAGCCGCACCTGCAATTGAGTTAAGCGGGTTCAAAACCGGAAACTTAAATATACTATCCAGCATGCGAATGATAGTCTCTACAACAAACATACATGCGGATAATATAATAAAAAACGCAATACACCTTGAAATCAACGTGGATAATGGCACCGAAGCCGCTGATATCAGAGCATCAATAGCCTTTGAACTAAATTGGGTCAAAATATCAGTGAAATTAGCTCCTGATGAAGCAGGGCTTTTTGAAACGCTGAAAACGCCGGTGCTATTTACTCCATTGCTTGATGCAAGCCCATTAATTGTATTATTGACATATTTCTGCATAAATGTACTGTCAATCCAATTACCTAACGGATAACTGAACTCAAACGCAATAATATAAGCTGCTATTGTCCCGACAAGTCCTACTGCCGTTCTTATGAAACCTCTTTTATACGATCTGAAAACAATCGAAATAAATATAAAAACTACAGCAGCATCTAAAACAAAACTCAAGGCCGCTCACCACCTTCTAAATCAGTCATAGCAACTTACCCTTGCAGGCTACAAGCAGCCCGAAGGCTATAAGCAGCTCACATTTAACTGATTTTTTAATTTTAAGGGGTAAATATAGGTCTCCCATCAGATATCCGTCAGATATTTTACAACAAAAGTCAACAATTTTTTGCAATGTTATTTTACGTCGTACCTCTCGACTGACTGTATACCTACCAAAAAGATATGCTTTTTTATAGCCATCGCCGAAAGCGCGCCGACAGGTACTGAAGTCTCTGATATCTCTTTCAAATTACTTTTGGATGTAAAAATTTTGCCGTCCGTCAAAGCGACAATATAATTAGAATTTACCGAAACACTTGTCAAAGCGCCGTTTATTTTCGCCGAGCCTAACGTCTTGCCCTCGCCGTCAAGAGACACTATGTTTGTTTTTTCGGAGTCGGCACGAAATGCAAGCACCGTAGGCCCGTCCAAATTCACGCTGGCAATAAGCTCTTTGCCTCCATAATCGTATTCCGATTTCTGCTCGCCGGAAGTATAAAGGAAAACCGACTTCTGGTCGCCGACGGCAGCTATGCGCTTATTGTCCTTAAACCTTATTGAGTATAGAAAGTCACCAGTATATTGTTTTACCGCAAGCGGCTTTTCACTGTCAAGTCCAAAGATATATATATCCGAAAAGATAGTGCCGTTTCTCGCGCCGGTAACAATCGCCGCCAGCTTTTTCCCATCTGGGCTCAGAGCCGCCGCTAATATCCTTCCCTTTGTCGAATTCCATCTGAATACCGCTTTATATGAACTGCTGTAAACCGTAAGTTCGCTGAGATAATTTTCTGCCTGCGTTATCACAGCGAAGTTCCCTTTGCTGCCCATCGTTGCTGATGTTATAGGATATGCTGCCGTTTTGGAAAATGGTTCGCCAAAACGGGTCTCAATTTTAAATTGTCTCCCTCCGCGGTCATAAATCAGCGCCCTTCCACCGCCCGAAACCGCGGCAGGCGAGTTAAACCCATGAGGGCGGGAGGCCAATTTTTCCCCATTGTGCGCATACAGAATAAAAGAGGTATCTGTAAGCACCCCTACATTCGGGCCAACGGGGACGGCTGCCTTTGTCAACCCTTCATCGAACTGGACTGGATATTTGCTCCTGCCGAATTCGCCCAGAAAGTTTTGAAATCTTTCAGCAAGCGCCGAAGGAGCGAGATTCCAGTCAAGGCAGATGACAACCGACAGCACTATTACTGCAATCAATGTGATTATGCGTCTTCTGCGTAGTTTCTTTTTATATAAACGGGCTTTCCGAGCTTCGCGGTAAGCCTTTAGTTCATTTTCTATGACATATGTTTCGTCATCTTCATCGTCGTCATAGTCGTCATTTATGTAAACCTTTGTCTTAGTTCTTTTGCCTTTTTTATTTTCATGAACTAATTTCAATATGCCTCCCCCCTTTTCAAACCCATCTATATAGTTTTATCGTCTTTTAATCAAGGTTTAAAAACCGTCTCGTTATAAAAAACTTTGTTAAGGAACAATCCATGCGCCGGGGCTGTTGGGCCGGCCTTTAACCTGTCTTTTGACCGGATTATTTCAGAAAGGCCCTCATAAGTCAGTTTTCCGCCATTTGAAAAAAGCAGGGTGCCGACCATTATTCTCACCATATTATACAGAAAGCCGTCGCCCCTGACACGGTAGACAACCTCGTCGCCGTTACGGGTAACCTCGGCGAGATAGATAGTGCGAACAGTGTCTTCTGTTTCATCCGGCCTGTGGCGGCTTGCAGCCTTTATTGAACAGAATGCGGCAAAATCATGCTTTCCGCAGAAAGCCTGCGCCGTTTCATTGAGTCTCATAACATCGAGGGGCTTTGGATAATGGAAAGTATATGCGCGGGTGAACGGGTCTTTAAACCGGCCGTTGTGTATCCTATAAATATATTCTTTGCCCGACGCGCTGTACCGCGGGTGAAAATCCATCGGCACTTCTTCGCATGCGGTCACAGCTATATCATCCGGCAGGTTTGCATTAAGCGCCCTCATTATGTGCGTTGTGTCAATATTAGATTCGGTACAAAAACAGCATACATAGTCGTTTGCGTGTACGCCGGCATCAGTGCGGCTGCACCCGGTAAGATCGAGGCGGTCGCCGAACACCTTTTCTATCGCATCCTGAACCGTCTGCTGTACGGAAACAGCGTTTTTCTGCACCTGCCAGCCGTGGTAATGGCTGCCGTCAAACTTCAGGTGCAAGCATATGTTGCGCATATCTTCCCCCATATTAACGTGGATAATTAACTAAAGAAAGTGTTAAATACTATTATAGCGGCAAAATAGAATACAAAAACGCCGTATGCGGCAAAGTCAATGCTCTCCATTTTTAGCCTGCGCAGCCTTGTGCGGCCATTTCCGCCGCGGTAACAGCGGCAGTCCATCGCAAGCGCCAGCTCCTCCGCACGCCTGAACGCAGAAAGAAACAGCGGAATCAGGATGGGCAAAAGCGCCCTTATCCTCTGCATTAGATTACCGCTCTCAAAATCGGCTCCGCGGGCTTTCTGAGCGCTCATTATCTTTTCCGTTTCCTCAATAAGCGTCGGGATAAACCGGAGCGCAATGGACATCATCATCGAAAGCTCGTGAACCGGCAGTTTAATCTTTTTCAGCGGCGCCATCAGTTCTTCAATGCCGTCTGCAATAGCGATCGGAGACGTCGTGTAAGTCATCATAGAGGTGCCAACTATAAGGAAAATTAGCCTTACCGATACGAATATGGCAAGCCGCAGGCCCTCATACGACATCTTCAGGAAATAGAACGAAAAGATGACCCTGCCGCTGATTGAGAAGGCGTTTATAAGCGAAGTCAGTATGATAATCGGGATTATCGGCTTTATGCCCTTTAAGACCAGCTTTATGGGTATCCTTGCTATTACATTGATTGCGACCATGAAAAGGCAGGCAAAGAGCAGAGATATCGAACTTCCCGCGCAGAACAGACCCACCATATAGGCAATTGTCAGTATTATCTTGGTTCTCGGGTCAAGCCTGTGAATGACAGTCTCTCCGGGGAAATACTGCCCTATCGTGATATCCTTCAGCATCCTGCGCCACCTTCTTTCAGCGCCCGCAGGATTTCTTTTTTGCCGTCCTTGACGGTGTATATGCAGTCATTTACATCAAACCCGCGCTTGCGCAGCCCGATGAACACCCTTGTTATCTGGGGAATGTCGAGGCCGATGCTGAGCAGTTCTTGGCTTCTGGCAAAAACCGCGTCGACGCTATCATACATAACCAATTTGGCCTTGTTCATCACAAGAACCTTGCTTGCGTTCTCAGCGATGTCCTCCATGCTGTGTGAAACAAGCAGAATAGTCGACCCTCTGGCCTTATGGTATTCGCGGATACGCCGCAAGATAGATTCCCGACCCTTGGGGTCAAGGCCGGCGGCAGGTTCATCAAGAACCAGCACATCAGGCTGCATTGCTATTACGCCGGCAATCGCAACACGACGTTTCTGGCCGCCGGAAAGTTCAAACGGCGATTTCTCCAGCAGGTCCTCCGAAAGACCGACAAATTCGGCAGCCTCATATACGCGGGAAGCAATCTCGTCCTCCGAAAGGCCCATATTTCTCGGCCCGTATGATATATCTTTAAAAACAGTATCCTCAAAGAGCTGGTACTCTGGGTACTGAAAAACAAGCCCAACCTTGAACCTTATTTTACGCCTGTCAACGCCTTTTTCCCAGATATCCTGACCGTCAATAAGTACGCGCCCGCTCGTGGGCTTCAAAAGCCCGTTCAAATGCTGAACAAATGTCGACTTACCGCTGCCTGTATGACCTATTACGCCTACAAATTCGCCTTTTTCTATTTCGATTGACACGTCATCGATTGCAGCCTTTTCAAAAGGCGTGCCCTCGCTGTAAACATATCTTAAATGCTCTGTCTTAATTATCGGATCTTTCGGCAATGTGATTCCTCCAAAAGCGTTGCAAGCGCGTCAATACATTCTTCTGCGGTAAGTACATCCTGCGGCAGCTTTTCACCGGACTTGTTGAGTTCATAAAGCAGTTCCGCCGCCTGTGGCACGTCAAGCCCTATTGACTTGAGCATCGCGACGTTTGAAAAGACGCTTCTTGGTGCGCCGTCGAGCAAGATATTGCCGTGGTCAATCACAACCACCCTGTCAGCGCGGACCGCCTCATCCATAAAGTGCGTGATAAGCACTATCGTTATCTTTTCGCCGCGGTTTAGGTTCATTATCGTCTCGATAACCTCGCGCCTTCCGCGTGGGTCAAGCATAGCGGTGGGTTCGTCAAGCACGATACATTTCGGTTTCATCGCTATTATGCCCGCTATTGCGACGCGCTGTTTCTGTCCGCCGGAAAGCTGGTGCGGCGCATGGTTGCGGTATTCATACATGCCGACAGCGTTCAGCGCCTCGTCTACCCTCCGCCGTATCTCTTCGGGCGGCACGCCGAGATTTTCAAGCGCAAAGGCGACATCTTCCTCGACGATAGTGGCGACAATCTGATTGTCCGGATTCTGGAAAACCATGCCGACGTTTTGCCTTATGTCATATGTTCTTGTCTCATCTGAGGTATCTATGCCAAGCGCGTATGCCTTGCCGCCTGTCGGCAAAAGCACCGCGTTAAAATGCTTTGCGAGCGTTGACTTTCCTGACCCGTTCCGCCCCAAAATAGCCAAAAACTGCCCAGACGGCACCTTAAGGTTTATGCCGTTAAGCACCTTGTTGCTTATTCCATCTTCATATGAATATGTGAACTCGAGGTTTTGAGTCTCAAGTATAGGGTTTATACTCTCGTTTTCCATTTGCACTCCCAACTTCAGTCAAGGCGGATTACTATCCGTCCATGCATAGTTTGTTTATTCATATTAAACATCGAAAGTTATTTTCGATAACTATAAAATTTTGAATGATTCCCCGTCTAATAATGCCGGTTACCGCTGCCATATGGCGGTCGCTCCGCAGGGCAGCACCAATCCGGTTTCTTTTACGGGAAGCCCGATTTCATCGGCGGTGACAGTCCCCTTAAACCGTTTGCCGACCGTCGTGCCGACGAGATATGCCATCACTGACGGCGAAAGGCCCGTAGTATAGGAATTGAGCAGGAAAAACAGCGGGTCATCACTCAACACCTGGACGCAGAGCATCAAGAGGTCATATATGGCGTCCTCGAGCTTCCAGACTTCGCCGCCGGGCCCCCTGCCGTAAGAAGGAGGGTCCATTACAATGGCGTCGTACTTGTTGCCCCGGCGGATCTCCCTCGAGACAAACTTTATGCAGTCATCGACTAAATATCGCACCGGCTTGTCCGAAAGGCCGGAGAGCGCGGCGTTTTCCTTTGCCCACTGCACCATGCCCTTAGAGGCGTCCACATGGCAAACCTTTGCACCCGCCGCCGCGCATGCAAGGGTCGCGCCGCCTGTATAGGCAAAAAGGTTCAGCACGTTTATCTGCCGGCCCGCACCCTTTATCTTCTTCATCATAAAATCCCAGTTGACTGCCTGCTCGGGGAAAAGCCCCGTATGCTTGAAGCCCATCGGTTTCAGCGCAAAGGTAAGCTCACCGTAATTTATCTTCCATTCCTTAGGCAAGCCGTTGCTCTCCCAGTGGCCGCCGCCCTCATGGGAACGGATATAGTGCCCATGGGCGCGGTTCCACAGCGGGTTCTCGCGCGGGGTTTTCCAGATTATCTGCGGGTCGGGGCGGATAAGCGTGTATTTGCCCCATTGTTCGAGTTTCTCGCCATCGGACGTATCTATAATATGAAAATCTCTCCAGTTTTTTGCTACGCGCATTTAAAAGCTGCTCCCTAAAACAATTTCTGTGTATCCTGAAATTTTGGACGGCTGTTTGCTTCAGCCCACATGAGAGCGTATCACATCGGCGACATCGTCCGCAAGTTTTGTAATCTCATCGCGGTCTTTGCCCTCAACCATAACGCGGATAAGCGGCTCCGTTCCTGACGGCCGTACCACTATTCTTCCCTCATCGGCAAGCTTTAACTCTGCCTTTTTGATTGCGTCAGCAACATCCTGAGCCTTCATTATTATATCCTTATTATTAGAAGAACCGACTTTGACGTTCACCATGACCTGCGGGTAACATTCCATAATTGAAGCAAGCTCAGACGCTTTTTTGCCCGAGTTCTTCAAGATTGCAAGCAGTTGCAGGGCTGACAGCTCGCCGTCACCGGTGGTGGCGTGGTCAAGGAAGATGATGTGTCCCGACTGTTCGCCGCCGAGTACATAGCCGCCGTTTATCATCTCTTCAAGGACATATCGGTCGCCGACCTTTGTCCTTGCCGCATTTATGCCATGGCTTTCGGCAAACTTGAAGAAGCCCAGATTGGACATAACGGTGACAACAGCCGTATTGCTCTTAAGCCTTCCCTTTTCTTTCAGCGACGCCGAGAATATGGCAATCAGCTTGTCGCCGTCAATAAGGTTGCCGTCTTCATCGACCGCAAGGCATCTGTCCGCGTCGCCGTCAAAGGCTACGCCGATATCAAACCCGTTGCCTTTTACATACTCGCTCAGCATCTCTATATGGGTTGAGCCGCAGCCGTCGTTGATATTCAGCCCATCCGGATTTGCATTTATAATTTCACAATCTGCGCCCAGCTCCTTGAACAGTAAAGGCGCTGTGACGGAGGCCGAGCCATTCGCGCAGTCAACCGCTATGCGCAGTCCGGAAAGGTCTGTGTTTATAGTTGACTTCAAATAATTTATGTAATCGGCAATCGCGGTCTTTGGCTTTATTACGCGGCCGACACCGTCCCCGGCTTTTATCGGCGGCTCTTCCAGCCCGTCGAGGACAATGGCTTCAATCTTTTCCTCGAGGCTGTCCGAAAGCTTATATCCGCTGCCGCTGAATATCTTTATGCCGTTATACTGCGCGGGATTGTGGGACGCCGAAATCATAACCCCGGCATCTGCGCCGAGCTTTTTTACGAGATATGCCACAGCCGGGGTTGGGACAACGCCCAAAACCAAAACATTCGCGCCGACGCTGCATATGCCCGCCGTCATAGCGGCTTCAAGCATATCCGAAGAAATGCGGGTGTCTTTGCCTATTATAATCTGAGGACGATGGTGAGTTTCCTCCGTCAGCACCATGGCAGCCGCCCTGCCAAGCTTAAGGGCAAGTTCACATGAAAGCTCAGTGTTTGCAACGCCCCTTACTCCATCGGTCCCAAAAAGTCTTCCCATAAAATTGCCGCCTTTCAATTACTTGTTTACGCTATAGTTTATTATGAGAATCTGAATTTTATAAAAAGCTTTGCTGGCCATCATCGGGCGCGGTGAGCCCGAGATGTTTATATGCTGCGGGAGTAACACACCGTCCGCGCGGCGTTCGGCTGATAAACCCTATCTGCAAGAGGTACGGCTCGTAAACATCTTCGATAGTGACTGATTCCTCGCCGACCGACGCAGCTATCGTCTCAAGGCCAACCGGTCCGCCGTTATAATGTGTAATCATTGTCCTAAGTATACGGCGGTCAATGCTGTCAAGCCCAAGCGGGTCGATTTCCAGCCTGTCAAGAGCCTGCGCCGCAACCTCTCGGGTTATTACCCCGTCGCCGCAGACCTGAGCAAAATCGCGCACGCGTTTTAGCAGCCTGTTCGCTATACGCGGGGTGCCGCGGGAACGCCTTGCAAGCTCTTTCGCCCCCTCGGGGTCGCATTTTATATCAAGTATACCTGCGCTTCGCATTATGATATTGCTCAGCTCTTCGACGGTATACATCTCCAGCCTTAAAATCACGCCGAAACGGTCGCGCAGAGGCGAGGACAACTGCCCCGCCCGGGTTGTGGCACCGATTAGCGTAAACTTCGGCAAATCAAGCCTTATAGACCTTGCCGACGGGCCTTTGCCGATTATGATATCGAGGGCATAGTCCTCCATCGCCGGATAAAGCACTTCCTCAACGCTGTGAGACAAGCGGTGTATCTCGTCGATGAAGAGGATATCGTGGGGCGCAAGATTCGTCAGCAGCGCGGCAAGGTCGCCCTGCTTCTCAATAGCAGGCCCGGAAGTAACGCGAATATTCACCGACAGCTCATTTGCGATTACGCCGGCGAGTGTTGTCTTGCCGAGGCCCGGAGGGCCGTAAAGCAAGACATGGTCAAGCGCTTCCCCGCGCTTCTTTGCCGCCTCAATAAAAACCTTGAGGTTTTCTTTCGCTTTTTGCTGCCCAATATATTCCTCGAGAAAATGCGGCCGCAGAGAGCTTTCCGCGTCCATTTCCTCAGGTGATGCAACAGGAGTTACAATGCGATTTTCAAAATCAGTTTCCATCTACTATTCACCATTAATTTATTTGGCAAGCAGACGCAGCGACTGCTTGATAATTTCCTCAACAGGAAGCGAAGCATCGGACTTTGACGCCGCAGAGGCCGCCTCGCTTCGTGAATACCCGAGAACCATCAGCGCACTTATCGCCTCTTCAATATTGCCGGAAGCAGAGGCCGGGATTTCTGTTTCGGTAAACCCAAGCGCCGCCTGCTCCCCGCTCACTTTATCCTTTAATTCAAGGACAATGCGCTGGGCGGTTTTTGCGCCGATTCCCTGAGCTTTCTGGATTGCCCTTGAGTCACCGGACGCCACATAAAGCGCGAATTTTTCCGGCGTCATCTCGGACAAGACGGAAAGGGCATTCTTTGGCCCGACTCCCGACACGGAAATCAGCATTTTGAAACACTGCAGTTCCTTGTCGTCGAAGAAACCATATAAGTCGAGCGCGTCTTCCCTGACATTCAGATATGTATAAAGCTTTACTTTTTCACCTATACTCGGCAGTTTTTTCAATGTGTTCGACGTAGTGAGGCATTTAAAACCTACTCCGCCGCATTCTATTACGGCAAAGGTGGGTTCAACATAGGTCAAAACCCCGCTGACACTATAAATCATCTTAAATCTCCTGCCTTATTGTTACCGCGGAATTTGATTAAGCAACCCCGACATCAGAGAACCTGACGAATGGGCATGGCATATCGCCACTGCCAATGCGTCGGCAGTATCGTCCGGCTTCGGGACTTTGGCAAGGCCCAACAGCATTTTTGTCATCTCCATGACCTGCTTTTTCTCCGCCCTGCCGTAGCCGACAACAGACTGCTTTACCTGAAGCGGCGTGTATTCAAAAACAGGCACACCGCTCTTCTTTGCGGCAAGGAGTATAACTCCCCTCGCCTGCGCGACATCAATAGCGGTTTTAGTGTTGCTGTTGAAGAACAATTCTTCAAGCGAAACGGCTTCGGGGTTCCACTTCTCTATAATCTCAGTGATACCGTCATAAATCTTTGCCAACCTGTCGGAAAAAGCAGTCTTTGCCTCAGTTGTAACTGCCCCGTAATCAAGGGTTGTATAGTGGGAATTGCGGTATTCTATGACCCCATAGCCCACAATGGCATACCCCGGGTCAATGCCTAAGATAATCAATTTATCCGCTCCGTTTGCTTTTTATTCCTTATAGTCTTAAACTATTTCATTATACCATAAGTCGTTATCAGGGGCAACATAAGGATTGTCAAGTTCTGCCGCTGTATTTGTAGGATTACAATAGATGTGTTACACTAGCGGATAAAAAAAGATAGCGAATAGGAAAAGCCTGTGCTATAGTTGAGCTGCAACCCACCAACAAAGCAAGGAGGTTTCCTATTCGCTATGAATAA
>NZ_JBAIZF010000001.1:0-23794 GCF_036762875.1 [Clostridium] cellulosi
CAACTGGCTGTTCATAACCGTAAATATAATGCTTTTCCTATGCGTCCGCTTAAATGGCAGTCACCTAAAAAGGTACTGCATGATTTTTTGTCCCTCGGTGTAACATATCTTTGACAAACCTACAATTCAACAGGCATAGTTTATTCTTATATAAAATATTAAGTATAAATGAGCGTGAAAATGAAAATAAATATATAGGAAAAAATATGTTTAAAGACTAAAAAATCCAAGCCGTTAATTAGATCAAATGTATTATCGGCTTGGAAAAAGTAAAATTGAGATGAGATATGTTTTTTCCCGGGGTAAAGGCTTATCATTAATCACCGGATATGATTCAAAATATTGTTGACACAGATAAAATAGTTATTATATAATATTTGAGTAATATGTCTATCTGTCAATTACTCATTTTTTAACATTATTTTTATTTCTTTTATTCGGGATGTAATTGACAATCGCTTCACAAAGGGGGTTTTCGGATTGAAAAGAACATACCAACCTAAAAAGATTCATAGAAAAAGAGAACACGGTTTCCGCAAAAGAATGGCCACGAGAAACGGACGTAAGGTTCTTGCACGCCGCAGGGCCAAGGGTAGGAAACGTTTAACCTACTGATTCTAAGGCCACTGAAAGTGGTCTTTTTGTTTACCGGTGAGCAAAAAGTGTTTGAAATCTTCATCGTAAAACGGTGGAGGTTTCAAACATTATGAATCAGCAATGGAGGAAATTATTAATACGGTTTCTATAAAGAATGATTACGAGTTCAAGCGGATTTATAAAAAGGGACGTTCATTTGTTAACGCTTCATTAGTTGTATATATATTAAAGAATAACCTGCCATATAACCGTGTTGGCATAACGACTTCCCGAAAAATCGGAAACGCTGTCAGCCGAAACAGGGCGCGGCGCGTAATAAGGGAAGCTTACCGGCAAATAGAAAATGAGTTGTCTTTGGGATACGATTTCATTTTTGTGGCGCGGACACGCACCTGTACGATAAAGATGCAGTATTTGGCCAGCATTATGAGAGACATAATGTGTTCCGCAGATGTGATTAAAAAATAATTGCTTTGATTTATGAAGAAAATAATAATTTTACTTATAAATTTATATAAAAAATATATTTCACCGTTTACACCGCCCCATTGCAGATATTATCCGACTTGTTCGTCATATGCGGTTGAGGCAATTTCGAGATTTGGAGTGTTAAGGGGCGGAATTCTCGCAGTAAAGAGAATATTAAGATGCAATAGGTTTTTTAAAGGCGGTTTTGACCCCGTTCCGCAAACCTATCCCTCGAAAAGATTCAGGTGAAATGTCCGAAATCACGGAGGAAATTAAATGAATATATTTTCTGCATTAATAAATGCTTTTAATGCAATCATATGCTACCCTCTTGGTGCAATCCTAAAATTTTTCTTCACATTCATCCCCAATTACGCGGTATTGCTTATCCTGTTTACTATATTGACCCGTATAGCACTTTTCCCGCTGGCTGTTAAGCAGCAGAAATCTTCGGCCGAGATGCTGAGAATGAGGCCGAAGATGGAAAGACTGCAGAAAAAGTATGCAAAAGACAGGCAAAAACTTCAGGAAGAGATGTCAAAGCTGTATCAGGAGGAAGGCTATAACCCCCTTGCAGGCTGTCTTCCTGCGCTGGTCCAGATCCCTATCCTGTACGGTTTGTATAATGTTGTATATAACCCGCTGACATATATAATGTGGTATCCGCAGAGTGTTGTTGACAAAATGAAAGGTATTTTAATGCCATTTATTACCAAAGATTTTGGCAGCAACATTCACTCCACAGACCCCAAAATCCAGATTTATATGGCCAAGGAAATGGGAAGACATATGGACAAGCTCGGTTTCCTTGGCAATGCTAAATCAATTGATTTTAATTTCTTAGGCATTGACCTTTCTGAAAATCCAAAGTTTGCGCTGACAGCGCTTGTTGCAATTCCAATCCTGTGCTATATAACGCAGGCGCTTTCGTCTTGGCTGAGTTTCAAGATGACAAGCAAAATGCAAGAGGGCCAGCCGGGCAGCAGCATGAATAAATTTATCTTTCCGTTTGTGTTGCCTATCTGGTCCGCATGGCTGTCAACTTTGATGCCGGCTGCTGTAGGTTTCTACTGGGTTATCACAAACCTTTTCATTATAATTCAAGTATTGATACTTCAAAAATTCTACAGTCTTGACAAACTCGTCAAACAGTCGGAAATTAGAGCTGAGCAGCGGCGACAGGCCATTGCAAACGGAACATTAAAGCTAACCCGTTGGCAGAAGATGGCCCAGAAGGCCTTAGAAATGCAGAAAATGCAAGCGGCTGAAACAAACAATTCAAAGCCTCAACCGGCGCAGAAAAAGGATGAAGAACAGCCCAAGCAGCAGGTGAAACTTAATTCCAAGGGTCAGAAGAGCAGAAGCCAAATAAAAGAAGAGCAGAGAAGACGTTTGGCTAAATCGAGACAGATGAGAGAAGAGCAAAAATAACGCAAGTGGTCAATTTCTGAAAGTGAAGACGTGGTTTGATCTTCACTTTAAATATCGGGGGTGCCATAATTGAAACGTGAAGTCGTTGCCACCGGAAAAACGGTAGAAGAAGCAATACAATCAGCTTGTAAAATGCTTAACGCTGACAGGGATAATGTTGATGTAGAAATTCTTGAATTGCCGTCAAAAAGGCTGCTCGGACTGCTTGGAGCTTCTGATGCAAAGGTAAAGGTAACTGTCAAGGAAACAGTTGAAGAGAGAGCTAAGAACTATCTCATGGAGATTCTCAGTAAAATGAATCTTCCTAACGTGACAATAGAAACAAAGGAAACTGACGGTGGTATTCTTTTTGATCTCAAAGGTGAAGGGCTTGGCGTAATAATTGGACACAGGGGAGAAACCCTGGACGCTATACAGTATCTAACCTCGCTCGTCGCTAACCGCGGAGAAGATGAATATAAGAGAATTACCATCGACACAGGCAATTACCGTGAGAAAAGAGAAAAAACGCTAACTTCACTGGCACGCCGCATCGCCCAGAATGCGGTTAAAACCCGACGCAGTACAACACTTGAACCAATGAATCCATACGAAAGACGTATTATCCATACGGCTGTTCAGGAGGTTAAAGGAGCAGCGTCATGGTCTATCGGCGAGGATCCGAACAGACGTGTAGTAATAGGAACTGAAGGCGGCCAAAAGAATTGGAGAGGCCCGCGTCAACACTGATAATTATATCGCAACGTGCTATAATATACTTATTAAAAATCCGGGGGCTTGAAACCCCCGGATTTGTGTTAGATTTAAGGGGATAAAAATGAGCGAAACAATAGCCACAATATCAACAGCACTTTATCCAGCCGGAATTGGTGTCGTCAGGTTATCGGGAGATGACGCCTTTTTGATTGCGGATAAGATTTGGCGGTCCAACAGCGGAAAAAAATTAATGGATATGCCGGCAAACACTGCCGCTGTCGGGATTGTTCATGACGAGGAAACGGATATCGACGAGTGTGTTGCACTGGTTTTCAAAGAGCCACACAGCTTTACCGGCGAAAATGTCGTTGAACTGTCGTGCCACGGCGGCGTTTATATATTAAGACGGGTTTTGGAAGCAGCGATAAAATCTGGTGCAAGACCGGCCGGGCCCGGCGAATTTACTAAAAGGGCCTTCCTTAATGGGAAAATGGATTTGACAGAAGCGGAAGCAGTGATGGATCTTATCAGTGCTCAGGGAGAGACCGCGGCACGGGCTGCGCTTTCACAGCACAAGGGTGCACTTTTCAAGGAAATCGAAAAGGTGAAGAAAAGCCTCATAGAATTGTCCGCGGATATCACTGCTTGGGTAGATTTTCCCGATGAGGACGTGCCATCTCTCGAACCCAAGACACTTATAAACACACTAAGTGACGTAAAAAACGAGCTTGAAAAGCTGCGTGATAACTATAGCCGCGGAAGAATCATCAAAGAGGGCGTTGAAACAGTAATCATAGGGCGGCCGAATGTAGGGAAGTCAACGCTGATGAACGCCATATCCGGTTATGAAAAAAGTATAGTGACGGAGATTCCCGGAACAACCAGAGATGTTGTAGAGGACAGCGTTGCTTTTGCCGGCGTCGTTTTGAAGCTGTGGGATACGGCGGGAATAAGAGAAACCGATGATCCGGTTGAAAGTATCGGAGTCAAACGGGCTAAAGAAAAATTGGATGATGCCCAATTAATACTCGCGGTTTTTGACGGTTCAAAGGAACTGACAGATGATGATAAAAAAATCATTGAGCAAACATCAGGCAGGAATGTAATCGCTGTTGTAAACAAGTGTGATCTGCCCTTAAAAATTAACAAATCGTATATAGAGAATAGAATTAAACCCGTAGTTTATATTTCAGCGGGAAAACAAGAGGGAATAGAGAAACTCGAAGAGAAGATAAAAGAGATTATCGGGACTTCATCATTTGATCCAAGCGCCGCATATCTTGCAAACCTGCGGCAGTTGGAGTGCGTCAAGCGGGCAGATGAAGCAATCAATATGGCTATTGATACGGTGGAAAAAGGTTTTACCCTTGATGCTGTCACCGTTTTCATCGACGACGCGTTAAACGCCATATTTGAGCTTACCGGAGAAAGGGCATCTGATTCAGTTATCGACAGGGTTTTCAGCAAATTCTGTATAGGAAAATAAAGATTATACAAATAGTATTAATAAATCTACAGTAAACGAACAGCAATGCGTTAAACCGGAAGGAACGTGGAACAGTGGAATATTATGCTGGAAGTTACGACGTCGCCGTCATAGGCGCGGGACACGCTGGCATTGAAGCGGCGCTTGCGGCGGCGAGACTGAACTGCAAAACAATAATATTTACAATGAATCTTGACGCTATTGGCAATATGCCCTGCAACCCGTCAATAGGGGGGACAGGCAAAGGGCATTTAGTCAGAGAAATTGACGCATTAGGCGGCGAGATGGGAAAGGCTGCGGACAAAACCTGTATTCAAAGCCGCATGCTCAACCGAGGAAAAGGCCCCGCCGTCCATTCCCTCAGGGTTCAGAGCGACAGAAGAAAATACCATGATTATATGAAACATACGCTGGAGACTCAGAAGGGTCTCGATTTAAAGCAGGCAGAAATTGTCGAAATCAGAGCGAAAGACGGCAAGGTGAGTCAAATTGTCACACGGCTGGGCGCGGTTTATGATGTAAAGGCAGTGGTAATAGCCACCGGCACATACCTTGAGGGGCGTATTCATATCGGCGAAGTAAATTATGAGGGAGGGCCAGACGGCATGTTTGCCGCAAAGGGCCTTTCAGATTCCCTTCGGGCGCTGGGGCTGGAACTGATGCGGTTTAAGACCGGAACGCCACCAAGGGTAAACAAAAACAGCGTAGATTTCTCCTGCCTTGAAGAACAGCCCGGGGATGAACCGATTGTACCGTTCTCTTTTGATACGGACGAAAAGCTGACAAACAAGGTCGTCTGCCATATAGCCTATACAAATGAGGAAACCCATAGAATTATAAGAGAAAATCTCCACAGGTCGCCGATTTACGGCGGGCGCATAGAAGGTATCGGGCCAAGATACTGCCCGAGCATTGAGGACAAAGTCGTGCGTTTTTCTGATAAAAAAAGACATCAATTTTTCATTGAACCGATGGGGCTTGATACGGACGAGATGTATCTGCAGGGGCTTTCGTCTTCGCTGCCTGAGGAGGTGCAGGAAAAATTTCTGCACACAATCCGCGGTTTTGAAAACCTGAAGATTATGAGAACCGCTTATGCGATAGAATATGACTGCATTAATCCCCTTGAACTCAAGCCAACGCTGGAAACTAAAAAGATTTCTGGACTTTATGGGGCTGGGCAGTTTAACGGAACCTCTGGATATGAGGAGGCGGCGGCCCAGGGGCTTGTCGCCGGTATCAACGCAGCACTGAAGGTATTGGGGCGCGAGCCGCTGGTACTCACCAGGGCAAATTCATATATAGGGACACTTATCGACGATCTGGTTACAAAAGGTACAAAAGAACCATACCGCATGATGACTTCGCGCTCGGAATACAGGCTTGTGTTAAGGCAAGATAATGCCGACGCGAGGCTGACGCCGATAGGGCATGAAATAGGGCTTATCTCAGAGGAGCGTTATGCCCGTTTTCTCAAAAAGCAGAAGATGATTGAAGAGGAGAGGGCAAGGGTTGAGAATGTCACCATTCCCCCTTCTGATGAGCTCAACGCCTTGCTGGTAAAAAAAGGGACGGCGCCGGTTAAAACAGGAATAAAGATTTCAGAGCTGCTGAAGCGTCCGCAGATTTCCTATGAAGACCTTGCGCCTTTTGATGTAGACAGGAAGCCGCTGCCGCAGGCAGTAACTGAACAGGTTGAGATTTCTATTAAATATGAAGGCTATATAAAACGCGAGATGGCCAAGATAAACGAGATGAAGAGACTGGAGCAAAAGAAGCTGCCGAAAGATATAGATTATTCAAAAGTAAAAGGACTCCGCATAGAGGCCCAGGAGAAGCTTAACAAGGTTCGCCCAGAGAACATCGGGCAGGCTTCAAGGATATCAGGGGTAAACCCAGCGGATATTTCAGTATTGTTAATATATCTTGAACAGAACAAGTAATTGTTTCACATGAAACAAGGAGGCCGGACATTGGATATTTTAAAAGAAAAACTAATCTCGGGCGCGAAGGCGCTGGGGATTGAGCTTGATGAGGCAGCGCTTCAAAAGTTTGAGGCCTTTACCGGTGAGCTGCTGGAATGGAATAAGGTTATGAACCTGACGGCAATTACTGAACCGGAACAGATAGCGGTTAAACATTATGTGGACAGCCTTTCTCTTTTAAAATACGCGGATATAAAAAAAGACGCAAAAATAGCTGACGTTGGCTGCGGCGCCGGTTTTCCCGGTGTACCTGTAAAGATTGTACGGGAAGATATCTCACTTTATTGCATAGACAGCCTCGGAAAGAGAATTAAATTTCTTGAAAACGTAAAAGAAAAGCTGAATTTTCAGCAGTTCGAGTGTCTGCACTCAAGGGCGGAAGACGCAGGCAGACAGCCTCAATTGCGTGGAAGTTTCGATTATGTTTTTGCCAGAGCTGTCGCGAAACTGCGTGTTCTCGCAGAATACTGCATACCACTCCTTAAAACGGGAGGAGCGTTTATCGCCATGAAAGCAGGCGATGTAGAAGAGGAAATCAGCGAAGCGAAAAACGCAATAAAAACGCTGGGGGGAAAGATTGAGTCTGTAAGCGAATATACACTGCCCGGCACGGATATCGCCCGCACAATAATTGTAATAAGCAAGATTGCTGATACGCCGGCGAAATATCCGCGGCCGTCTGCAAAGATAGCGAAAGCCCCGTTGTGACGGAAAAGTTTTAAACAGAAAGATAAAAACATGTTGAAAACCTTAAAAGTCTTCGCGTCGAAAAAGAAAAGAATTAGTCGTACGAAAAAACTGGAAAAATTATCCTGTTTGTGATATTATAGAAGCATAGATTAAAATGCAGGACGTCACAAATGGGGTGCTTATATGAGTTGGCTGAATAAAGACAGGAAAATGAGCAGTTGCCGCGTTATTCAGGTATCTGTTGCTTCGATACTGCCTAACCCTCAGCAGCCGCGGCATACCTTTGATACCGACTCGCTGTTGTCTTTGGCGCAAAGTATCAGGCGCAACGGGATACTACAGCCCCTGACAGTTCGTGAGAAAGAAAACGGCGAGTACGAACTTGTTGCAGGTGAACGCAGGTTAAGGGCCGCGATTATGGCCGGTTATACATCCGTTCCTTGTATCGCTGTCAATCTCGACGACACTCAGTCTGCGGTAATGAGCCTTATTGAAAACCTGCAGCGGGAGGATCTAAACTTTTTTGATGAGGCGGCTGGCATAGCAGCGCTTATAGAGCAGTGCGGGCTGACACAAGAGGAAGTGGCAGACAGGCTCGGAAAGGCCCAGTCCACAATAGCAAATAAGCTGCGGCTTCTACGGCTAAGCAGCTCGGAACAGGAAACGATTATGAGGCTCGGGCTTACAGAGAGGCACGCGCGAGCACTTTTGAAACTAAACTCGCAGCAGCGCGAGATCGCCCTTTCTGAAATTGAAAAGCATAACTATAATGTTGAAGAAACCGAAAGGCTGGTTGAAGCCATTAAAAATCCCCGTGAGCCTGTCAATGAAGGAAAACGGCTGTCGGTTATAAAAGACATACGGATATTCTTTAATACTATCAATAACGCGATTGACCTTATGAGGCGTTCTGGCATAAACGCTGTTGCGAAGAGGCAGGAATTCGACGATTATTATGAATATACGGTGAGAATCCCCAAAACAGAAAAACAGCTTGAAAAGCTTGCGTAATAATACAGCAAAAGCGGCCGCTTAATTTTAAGCGGCCGCTTTTGTTTCACATGAAACATTTATATCTGGATTGAGTCCTATTAATTTATAAATTGTCTAATTATGAAGGGTTTTCCTTTAAATAATCCGCATGTTGTGCTATAATCAAAATATAGTACAAAAAATGCGGGAGGACTGAAATTGGGCAAGGTCATTGCAATCGCGAACCAAAAGGGCGGCGTCGGGAAAACCACGACTTCAGTTAATCTATGTGCCGCACTTGGTGAGAACAATAAAAAGACACTCCTTGTCGATATAGACCCGCAGGGCAATGCGACAAGCGGTCTTGGAATTAACAAAAGGGATGTCAAGACGTCGACATACGATATAATGATAGGTGAAGCAAAAGCATCGGAGATTCTTATACATACAAAATTTAAGAATGTGGACCTCCTGCCATCTACGATTGAGCTTGCCGGAGCGGAAATTGAGCTTGTCGATACAAAGGGAAGGGAAAGCATGCTTAAAAATGCCCTTCTTGAGTTAAGATATAGTTATGATTTTATCATTATCGACTGCCCGCCGTCCCTTGGGCTCATAACGATTAACGCATTGACGGCTGCGGATACGCTTTTGGTTCCAGCACAGTGCGAATATTATGCCCTTGAGGGATTGTCACAGCTTATGGCGACCGTCAGGACGGTAAAAAGGCTGTATAATCCGTCAATAGATATAGAGGGTGTTCTGCTGACGATGTTTGACGGCCGTCTTAACCTGACTTTGCAGGTTGTCGAAGAGGTCAAGAAGTTCTTCCCGAGAAAGGTCTATAAGACGGTTATCCCGAGAAATGTCCGAATTTCAGAAGCGCCGAGTTTCGGCGAACCGGTAATATATTATGATAAAGCCTCAAAAGGCACAGAGGCATACCGCGCTCTCGCATTGGAAATAATTGAACAGAACAGCGGGGTGACTGCATGACTAAACGCGGTTTGGGCAAAGGACTTGACGCGCTGTTCGCCGACAACGCGGCAGATACAGAAACAGGCGGCGCTGTAACACTGAAGATAAGCGAGATTGAGCCGAACAGAGGCCAGCCCCGAAAGAATTTTGATGAAAACTCGCTGGCACAGCTTGCGGATTCGATAAAGCAGCACGGTGTTTTGCAGCCTTTGGTGGTGCGCCCCATTCCCGGCGGCGGGTACCAGTTGGTCGCAGGCGAACGCAGATGGCGCGCTTCGCGCATGGCGGGGCTAACAGAAGTCCCAGTTATAATAAAAGACTTGAGCGATGAGCAGGTTATGGCTATCGCCCTTATCGAAAACCTACAGAGGGAAGATTTGAACCCGATAGAAGAGGCCCACGGGTATAAACAGTTGATGGAAACCTTCAATCTCACCCAGGATGAGGTCTCCCAGCGGGTCGGAAAATCGCGCCCTGTTATCGCCAATGCTTTAAGGCTGCTGTCGCTCCCGGATGAAGTGCTGAAGATGGTCGAGGACGGCAGGCTTTCACAGGGACATGCGAGGACATTGCTCGCCCTTGAGAATAAGGCGGACATCAAAAAGGTAGCAGATGAGGTAATCGCAAAAGGATTGTCTGTCCGCGAGGTCGAAAAGCTTGTAAAACGGCTGCAGGGAGGGGTTCCGCCCTCACGCAAGCCCGCAGCGCGGGGCGGCGTGCTTGAAAGCGAGGTCGAACGCTGCCTGACTGAACGCCTCGGGCGGAAAGTCAGCGTTGTTACGGGCAAAAACAAAGGTGTAATACAAATTGAATTCTATGGCGAAGAAGATTTGAAGGAACTGTCAAAGACCCTTGCCGGGGAATGATGGTTTTAAGAATACAGCGAATTTAACAGGAGGAAATACTAATGCTGGACATAAAAGTTATAAGAAACAACCCTGAAAAGGTCAAAAAGGCAATGCGGGACAGAAATAAGGATATAGATATTGATGCTGTTATCGCGCTTGACAATGAACGCCGTGACCTAATCCAAGCTACTGACAAATTAAAAGCCGAGCAGAATGCCGAAAGCAAAAGAATTCCGGTGCTGCGCAAGGAAAATAAGAACGATGAAGCGGCTCAGGTACTGCAGCGCATGAAGGAGCTGTCTGAACAGATAAAGCAGAACGACGCGAAGATCCACGAAGTAGAGGAAAAGCTCCGCAACATGCTTCTTGCGATTCCGAATATACCGCATGAGAGCTGCCCAATTGGCCGCGACGACAAGGATAATGTAGAGGTCCGCCGTTACAGCGAGCCGAGAAAGTTTGATTTTGAGCCAAAACCCCATTGGGAACTCGGGGAAGCGTTGGGTATCCTTGATCCGGAAACAGCGGCAAAAGTTACCGGCGCCAGGTTCCATTTCTATAAGGGGCTTGGCGCAAGGCTTGAGCGTTCAGTCTATACCTTCTACCTTAATTTTCATACAGAAGTCAATGGATATACGGAAATATTCCCGCCGTATATGGTGAACCGCGCTTCTATGATTGGCACAGGCCAGCTTCCAAAGTTTGAAGAGGATGCATTCCGCGTCGCAAACGACGATTATTTCCTCATTCCAACGGCGGAAGTGCCTGTAACGAATATGCACCGCGACGAGATTCTCGACGGCAAAAAACTGCCGATTAAATACTGCGCTTATTCCGCGTGCTTCAGGGCCGAGGCGGGCAGCGCCGGCAGGGATACCCGCGGCCTTATCCGCCAGCATCAGTTCAACAAGGTTGAGCTTGTTAAGTTTGTGCGCCCTGAAAATTCATACGAAGAATTGGAAAAACTTACTAACGACGCCGAGAGGGTTTTACAGGCGCTTGAATTGCCGTACCGCGTTGTCTGCCTTTGCACAGGCGACCTCGGATTCTCTGCGGCGAAAACCTATGACATCGAGGTCTGGATGCCGTCTTACGGCCGTTATGTTGAGATTTCGAGCTGCTCCAATTTTGAAGATTTCCAGGCCCGCAGGGCATCAATACGTTTCAAGGACAACCCGCGGGACAAAGCCCAGTATGTGCATACCCTCAACGGTTCGGGCGTCGCAGTAGGGCGCACAGTTGCCGCCATTTTGGAGAATTACCAAAACGCCGACGGCTCGGTAACCGTTCCGGAAGTTCTGCGTCCGTACATGGGTTGCGATGTTATAAAATAAGTTTTCAACAAAGTTTTCAACACTTGTTGAAAACTTTAAACAAACAACATATTAATTTTGCATTATAAAAAAGTGCCCTATTATAACTGAATAGGACACTTAAATTTTGTAAAGATTGCACTAAACGGAGATAAAAATATTAACACCCTCGTCAATAAAATGAACCAAACTTGATTTAATGCGTTTGATTTGTTATTATGGCTTAAATTAACAATGTTTAAAGTATGTTAAAAACGATCAGAAATTATACTGCAAACCATTTGCGTAATAAGGCGGCAAAAACTTGTGTTAAATCTTTTGGGGACATAATTTCAGGCGAAGTTGCTGTCTTGTGATTTAATTTTGCTAATAGGGAAAGCAAAATTTGCTGAATTTTGCGGGGTTGATGTGATTGGATAAAAAGTTTAGGCTTAAAGTGAGAATAACTTCATATGACGTTGGTATGAACCGAAGACTGAAACCTTCATCTATTTTGAGGATTATACAGGAAGTAGCGTGCAGACATCTTGAACAGGACGGGCTTTCATATGAATATATGCGCTCAAAAGGCATTGTTTTTCTGCTTGTCAAGGAGTGTGTTAAAATTAATTCATATCCGCGCTGTGATGATATCATTACTGCTGAGACATGGTTTCACGGATATGAAGGGGTTGCTTTTGTCCGTTGTGTGCGGTTACTGTCCGAAGAGGGAGAGCCTCTCATTGAGGCGCAAACCAACTGGGTTACCGCCAATCCTGATACTCACCGCATTATTCGTCCCTCAATGTTCCCGTTTCCGATGCCGGAAGCCAATGAATGGGCGGTTGATGTAAAGCCCCGCCGGATTGTAATGCCGAAAGACGCAGAGATGGCCGGTATAAGGGAAGTGCGTTTTTCTGACATTGACTGCAACTCCCATATGAACAATACCGTTTATGCCGATATTATGTGCGACTATTTTCCCGGCAGCCTTTCCGAAAGGGAACTTAAGGAGTTTCAGATTGAATATTCGAACGAGGCCCTCTTAGGCGACAAAATAACGATATTTACGGCGGCCAGCGAAGACGGATACCTGTTTGAGGGAAAGGTCGGCTCAAAAAAGTGTTTTGCTGCTTTTGCCCGTTAATTCAATACGTGGCGGCCCGCCGCTCAAGCGTTGGAGTATAGGGAAGGTTAGGCGCGGCGGACACTGCGTGGCAAAGAGGCATATTAATCTGCATTTACAGTAATCAGATATTTAAGAGAAATATTATTCAAAGATGAAGAAATTTTGAAAAAATCTATTGCAAAATTGCTATAATGAGTTATAATATAAGTATTAGTCTTGAGTGAATGAAAAGAGAGTGGGGAAACCCGCTCTTTTGTTTTTGTTTGGGGGAATATAAATGGCATCCCGCAAAGGAAACGTCGTGACTGTGGTCGAGCAGCTGGCAAATCCTATAGCTGAACGGCTCGGTCTCACAATTTGGGACGTTGAATTTGTCAAAGAAGGTGCGTCATACTATCTTCGGGTTTTTATTGACAAAGACGAGGGAGTTACCATTGACGACTGCGAGAATATGAGCCGCGCGCTCGATAAGGAGCTTGACCGCGTAGACCCTATTGATCAGAGTTACTGCCTTGAGGTATCATCGCCAGGTATAGAGCGTGAGCTGAAAAGGGACTGGCATTTTGAAAAATACATTGGAAACAGGGTCAAAGTGAGACTGATTCGTCCAAACAGCAGCGGCCTTAGAGATATAGACGGCATATTAAAGTCATATGATGGAACAGCCGTTGAAATTGAAACACCGGACGCAGGCGTATTGGTTATAAAACGCAGTGAAGCTGCTTATATAAGGGCTGCTGCTGACTATGACTACGATGACTGATAGACAATATTTGATATTATATACGATTTGGAGGAATCACGAAAAATGAATGCAGAGTTTTTTGATGCACTCGAAGCCCTGGAGAAGGAAAAGGGAATACCAAAGGGCTATCTTGCTGAAAAAATTGCTAATGCTTTGAATATAGCGGTTAAGCATAACTATAAAACAGGTGACAATACAGTTGTTGAAATAGATCCTGAAAAACGTGTGCTGAAAGTAGCACTGCGCAAAAAGGTTGTCGAAGAGGTTCAAGACCCTCAAAGTGAAATTCTGCTTGAAGAAGCCAGGAATATAGACCGAAAAGCGGAAGTCGGCGGAGAGGTTGAGATTGAACTCGATACCCACGATTTTGGAAGAATAGCCGCGCAGACTGCAAAGCATGTTATAAGACAGGGTATCCGCGAGGTAGAACGCGAGGTCATCGCAAATGAGGTTATGAGCCGTCAGCATGAGCTGGTGACCGGCGTTATCCAGAGAATCGACAAGAATACCCAAACGGCATATATTGAAATCGGGCGCACCGAGGCCATCATGCCTCCAAACGAACAGCTTCCAGGTGAGGCTTTGCATGAAGGCGACCATATAAAGGTGTATATCGCCGAGGTCAAAACCACCGAAAAGGGAACGAGGACAATTGTGTCGCGGACACATCCGGGCGTCATTCGCCGCCTTTTCGAGCTGGAAGTACCGGAGATTTTCGACGGCACCGTTGAGATAATGGGTATAGCCAGAGAACCCGGTTCCCGCACAAAAGTTGCGGTTATGTCAAAGAATCCTGACGTGGACGCAATCGGAGCCTGCATTGGGCCGAAAGGCGGGCGCGTCAACAATATAAGCAAAGAACTCGCAGGAGAAAAGATTGACCTTATCCTGTATTCAGATGAGATTACAAAATATATAGCCGCAGCATTGGCTCCGGCAAAGGTAATATCGGTAACAGCCAATCGTGAAGAGCGCCGTTCAAGGGTCATAGTGCCTGATGACCAGCTTTCCCTTGCAATAGGCAACAAAGGCCAAAATGTACGGCTTGCCGCCAAACTCACCGGTTGGAGGATAGATATAAAGCCAGAAAGCGATATGCAGATGTTTAGTGAGAACAAAGAGATTCCCAAAACTGCAATGGCCGCTGCATTTGAGGCTGCCGTTTCAGAAAAGAAAAATGAAGAAAGCGAAAATCAATACGAAAGTGAATTGATTTAAGTGACAGGCAGTCAAAAACAGCTTATAATATAAATGAAATTTACCTGAGAAACGGAGGATTTTATGCGGAAAAGAAAAGTGCCCTTGCGTATGTGCACAGGATGTGGAGAAATGAAACCCAAAAAAGAACTTGTTCGCATAGTCAAAAACGCCGAGGGAGAGATTTCCCTTGACGTTACCGGAAAAAAACCGGGCAGGGGAGCATATATCTGCAAAAATCCGGATTGTCTGAAAAAGGCCAAAAAGCAGAAAAGGCTTGAAAAGGCATTTGGATGCGCCTTGCCGGATGAATTATATTCTCGTCTTGAGGAGGAACTTGCCGCCGATGAATAATGATCGGAAAAATGACACGACGGAAAAAATCCTCGGACTTATCGGCATTGCGCGTCGAGCGGGAAAGGTTACATTTGGTTTTGACGCGGTGATGCAGGATGTCTTTAAGGGCCGCGCAAAGGGTGTGTTTTTGTCGGACGACGCGTCGGAAAGGACATCAAAAAAGATACATGACGCGTGTGATGAATATAAAACACGAATAACGGAGCTTATGGTTTCAAAGTCCAAGCTCGGAGCTGCTATAGGGCGCAGTGATACTGCCGTCATAGCGGTTCTTGATAAATCTATTGCTGACAGGATCGCAGAAATTGCGGGCCAGAACGGCAATACCGCGTAAAAACGGTTTTATAAAAAATAAAAAAATGTAATTTTCGCGCTAAACGGTCTCGGCTTCCTATTTTGCCGCCGTGGAAGCGTTAACTTTATTTTTCTTGCTGCACAGCGGCAGATTGGAGGGCAATATATGATAATAAAATATAGAGTTCATGAAGTGGCAAAGGATCTTGGGGTACCAAGCAAAGAAATAATCGATTTATTGGCAAAATACTATGAAGAACCGCATAAACATATGACGGCCTTGACTGAAGAAGAGCTAAACCTGATTTTTGAGCATTACACCAGGGAAAAGTCAGTCGAGAGTTTTGACGAATATTTTGCGGCAGACACTCCGCCTGAGCCAAAGAAGTCTGAAAAGCAAACAAAGGCAGCAGCTCAGGAAAAACAAAAAGCTACAAAGACGGCAGCAAAACAGACGGCAGAAAGCGCAGGAGCCGAGGCAGCAGGTTCTAAGAAGACCGAAACTAAGGCAAAGGCTGAAAAGCCTAAGGCCGAAGCAAAACAAAATCAAGAACCGGCCAAGGCTCAGGCTGCAGATACAGCAAAACAGCCGCAAAAGCAGGCTGCAGCGCGCAAAAAGGAAACGGCCGCGCAGCAAACTGAGAAGGCAAGTAGCCGTACTGCGGCTAACAAAGGCAATGCGCAGAATGTGGAGCAGCGCGCGCAGGGTCAGGCCGAAGGCCAGCAGCGTACGGCGCAGCAGGCTCCAAAGTCACAACAGAGCCAGGGCGCTCAGCAGCACCAGCAAGCGCAGAATACTGCCCCGCAGCCATTTAACATACCGAAGATACAGAACAAGCCGCAGAAAAAGGCCCATCCTCAGACGCAGAAGACCAAAACAGGCGCTGTAAGATATATTGATACGCGCGGCGTTGAGGTGGAGCTTGACAAGTACGACGAACGCTATGAGGAAATAGCCCCACAGCAGTCAAGAAGGGCGAGCAACTTGCAGGGCAAGCAGAAGATTAAGCAAAAATCTGCCGACCGCAAGCCCTATTATGCCCGCCGCGAGAGCGACGCCGAAAAGCTGCGCAGGATTCAGCAGCTTGAAAAGCAGAAAAAACAGCCTATCAAGGTAAGTATTCCGGACGAGATTTCTGTCGGCGAACTTGCCTCAAGGCTCAAGATGACCGCTGCAACCGTTATAAAGAAACTCATATCCCTTGGCGTCATGGCGTCTGTTTCGGATGTCATCGACTATGATACTGCGGCCTTGGTGGCGATGGAGCTCGGCGCAAAGGTTGAGAAGGAAGTCGTCGTCACTATTGAGGACCGCCTTATCGACGACAGCGAGGACAAGGAAGAGGATCTGGAGCCGCGCAGCCCGGTTGTCTGCGTAATGGGCCACGTTGACCACGGCAAAACCTCGCTGCTCGACGCTATCCGCCATACCAATGTCGCGGCAGGCGAAGCCGGCGGTATTACACAGCATATCGGTGCTTACAGAGTTAAGGTAAACGGCAGAGAAATTACATTCCTCGACACGCCGGGACATGAGGCCTTTACGGCTATGCGTGCCAGAGGTGCCCAAATCACCGATATTGCCGTCCTTGTCGTCGCAGCAGACGACGGTATTATGCCCCAGACGATCGAGGCTATTAACCATGCAAAGGCGGCAAATGTAACTATCATCGTCGCTATTAACAAAATTGATAAACCGGGTGCAAATCCTGAAAGGGTAATGCAGGGGCTGACAGAACAGGGGCTCGTTCCAGAAGAATGGGGCGGCGACACCATCTGCGTGCCAGTTTCTGCTGTAAAACATGAGAATATTGACAAACTGCTTGAGATGATACAGCTTGTCGCCGATATGAAGGAGCTTAAGGCGAACCCGAACAGGGCGGCAAAGGGTGCCGTAATCGAGGCAAGGCTTGACAAGGGCAGAGGCCCAGTCGCCACAATGCTTGTTCAGAACGGCACACTCCATACGGGCGATATTGTCATCGCCGGTACAGCCGTAGGCCATATCCGTGTTATGAGCGATGAAAACGGCAAGCGTATAAAGAGCGCAGGTCCGTCGGTGCCTGTTGAGGTAACGGGACTTTCAGAGGTGCCTGAAGCGGGCGATATCTTCCACGTTGTTCAGGATGAACGCATGGCGAAGGAGCTTGTCGAACAGCGCCGCCAGCGCGAAAAAGAAGAGCAGTTCAAGAGCTATCAGAAAGTTACGCTTGACAATCTGTTCAGCCAGATGCGCGAAGGCGAAATCAAGGAACTTAACCTCATTGTAAAGGCCGATGTTCAGGGCTCGGTTGAAGCGGTTCGCCAGTCGCTCGAAAAGCTGTCAAACGACGAAGTCCGCGTCAAAGTCATCCACGGCGGCGTCGGTGCTATTACCGACAACGATGTTAAGCTTGCAGAGGCTTCAAATGCAATTATCATCGGATTTAACGTAAGACCGGACTCCGACGCAAGGCACAATGCTGAGCTCGCCGGTGTCGAGATGCGCATGTACCGCGTCATTTACGACTGCATTGAAGAAGTAAAGTCGGCTATGAAGGGTATGCTCGCGCCGAAAACCCGCGAGGTTCAGCTCGGCAGAGTTGAGGTACGACAGATTTATAAGATATCCAGTGTCGGAACGATTGCCGGCTCTTATGTGCTTGAAGGAAAGGTTACAAGAACCGCACAGATACGCGTTGTTCGCGACGGCGTTGTTGTTGCGGAGGATAAGATAGCTTCCTTGAAACGCTTTAAAGACGACGTAAGGGAAGTTGTTCAGGGTTATGAATGCGGTATCGGCCTTGAAAAATTCAACGATATCAAAGTCGGCGACATCTTTGAAGTCTTTGTTATCGAAGAATACCGAGAGTAATGCCCGGAAATAATATTGACGGGTGTTTACTGCAGACCGTAAAAAATTAAATATTTTATACATTTTGTATATAGAAGCGGTCGCCGCGAGGCGACCGTTGAGTTTATGCGATTTGTTAAGGCCGGTTAAGAAAAGTTTTTTACTTATCGGTTTTACAGGACGGAGGTATTTTTATGCCGGGTTACAGGATGGACAGACTTACTGAAGATATAAAAAGAGAGATAACTGATATACTGCGAACCATCAAAGACCCTCGGATAAGCGGTCTTATCAGTGTAGTTAAGGTTACAGTTTCATCCGACCTTTCATACGCTAAAGTCTATGTCAGCGTCATAGGCGGCGACATGAAAGAAAGTGTCAAAGTGCTCAACAATGCAGCAGGATATGTCCGCAGCGAGCTTGCGCGAAGGATTCATATACGAAAAACACCGGAAATAAAGTTTATTGGTGACGAGTCAATTAAGGAAAGCGCCCGTATTTCAAAGATGTTAGATGAGCTTAATAAGTAATATTGTCACTTAATAATACAAATAGGATAAAGTGAAATTAGCACTTCGGAGGGGAAGGACAATGCCTGGGACAGTGAATGAACTCGAGCGGAACGCAGCGTTGCAAAAGGCAGCCGAGATATTGAAAAGCGCCGATAATATTCTTATACTGACGCATAAATCACCGGACGGTGATACAATAGGTTCGGCGTTCGGATTGTGCCGAGCGCTGTTAAAACTGGGGAAAAAGGCCAAGGTCATTTGCAACGATGAGTTTCCGAAAAAATTCAGTTATATCTTTGAAGGATTGGAGTCATTCGACTTTGAACCCGGGCTTATTGTCGCTTCTGACGTTGCGTCGACAGAATTAATGGGCGAACAGCTTGCCCCCTTTTCCGACAAAGTGGGATTGTGTATAGACCACCATCCCTCAAACGGGAAATACGCCGCTTTTACCGTGCTTGACCCTACAGCCGCCGCTACCTGCGAAATTATGGCAGATATAATACCATTACTTGAAGTAGAGTATGACAAAGATATTGCTAATTGTATATATACAGGGTTGGCTACGGACACAGGGTGCTTTAGATATTCCAATACTACGTCAAAAACGCTGAGGACAGCGGCAGCAATGGTTGACTACGGGGCGGACATTGCCACAATCAACAAAAAGCTGTTTGAAACCACGTCGCGCGCAAGGCTGGAGCTTGAGCGCATGGTGCTTGATACGATAGAATACTATTTTGACGGGCGCGCCGCTGTTATTACCATTACAAATGAGATGGAAGAGAAAACCGGCGTTTCGGATTCCGATACCGACGGCCTCCCGTCGCTGCCTGCGCGGATAGAGGGCGTTGAGGCAGGCATAACGCTCAAGGAGAAAAAAGACGGCAGCTATAAGATATCGCTGAGAACCGGCAGAACGCTCAATGCGTCAAAAATATGCGCAACCCTTGGCGGGGGAGGCCATGCCGCAGCCGCCGGGTGCAGAGTAGAAGGCACCCTTGAGGAGGCAAAGAAGGCGATACTTGACGCGGTCGGTGAAGAGTTAGCAAAAATCGAGGGAGAAGGCACAACATGAACGGCGTAATCTGCATTGACAAACCGTCAGGGATGACATCTTTCGATGTTGTCGCTATTGTGCGCAGCCTTACCAATGAGCGAAAGGTGGGCCACGCCGGAACCCTCGACCCGATGGCGACCGGGGTACTCCCCATTTTCTTAGGCGGTGCGACAAAGGCTATACCGCTTTTACTCAACCATGACAAAAGATATACTGCCGGACTGAGGCTTGGCATTAAAACCGATACCGGGGATATAACCGGAAAAGTCCTTGCGACCTCTGAAGTATCTGCAACGCCGGAGCAGGTTGAAGCGGCGGCGCTTTCCTTTAAAGGTAACATAAAGCAGATACCGCCTATGTATTCGGCGCTGAAATCGGGCGGCAGGCACCTTTACGATATTGCGCGGGAGGGCGGTTATGTTGAACGCAAGCCCCGGGATATCACTATTTATGATATTGGTGTCACCGGCCGGGATGAGAGCAGCGGTGATTACTTAATTGACGTGTATTGCTCCAAAGGGACATACATAAGAACGCTCTGCGAGGATATTGGTGATAAGCTCGGCTGCGGCGGCACGATGTCGTCACTGCGGCGGACCTATGCCGCTGGCTTCGATTTAACCTCGTGTATCACCCTTGATGAGGCAGAAAGGCTTGCCGAAGAGGATAAACTGGATACAGTTATACTTAATGTAGAAGAATTGTTTAAGGAACTGCCTGAGATTCATATAACTAAGAACCAGGCTGTCAGGTTCCGAAACGGCGGGGCGTTGTCATTCGACAGGCTGCACGGTGCTCCGCAAAGCGGGTTATGCCGGGTAAAATATGCGGATATATTTTTAGGGCTCGGCGAATCCAATAAAGAAAAAAGACAGATTAATGTAAAATGTCATTTCAACCGGGAAATCCCACTAAATAGCGGGGAGGTTATTTAAAACGGAAATATATAATCTGTCGGAATTGAATAGGATCAAAGAGCCTGTTTCTGCGGCACTGGGCTACTTTGACGGAGTGCATTTGGGTCACGCTGAGGTCATAAACAAGGCGTTGAGTCAGGGACTTAAAACCGCCGTTGTTACATTTTCTCACAACCCCGGGAAAAAAGCGGACGGGCGTCCCGTACCAGAGATTACGCTCCCTGCCTTAAAGGAAAAGATACTTGAGTCGATGTCAGTGGACTTTTGTATTTATCTTGACTTTGACAAGGTGCGGAATTTGGAGCCAGAGGAATTCATTGACCTGCTGACTGAAAAGCTCAATGTGAAATATATAAGCTGCGGGTTTAACTATCGTTTCGGAAAGGGCGCGTCGGCAGATGTCCGCCGCCTCGATGAGATTTGCAGACCGAAAGGGATAAAGGTGTATACCACTGAACCTGTTTGCGTCGGCGGGAAACCGCTTAGTTCCACGAGGATACGTTCCTGTATCGCTTCCGGCGATGTAAAATGCGCAATGGAGCTGCTTGGAAGGCCCTTTGCCGTTTACGGGGAGGTTGTCCACGGACGCCGGCTTGGGCGCGTGCTCGGAACGCCGACTATAAATCAGCTTTTGCCGCCGCCCCAGCTTTTGCCGCGTTTCGGTGTATATGCGTCGGTAACCCATGTGGGCGATACACTTTATCCGTCGGTCACCAATATCGGCGTAAAACCGACGGTTTCAAGCAATGAAGTGGCTGGCTCGGAGACCTATATAATTGGATTTGACGGGGATTTGTACGGCAAGGTTATTCAGGTTGACCTTATAGAGTTTTTGCGCCCAGAGATGAAATTTGAATCCGTTGACAGGCTGAAAGAGCAGATGGGGCGCGATACGGAGAAAGCAAAGGCGATTTCGACGGGGTTTATAAACAATAAAAAGCCCTTTGCTGAAAAAGTATTATCAAGATAAATTTATATTTAGCATTACCGATTTATCTGCAAGAAAAAACGGCGGTTTTGATTTTATAGCAAAACCGCCGCAGTTTCATTATAACCCTGTATAATTCCGGGTATTCTATACCGAACGTTCAATATGCTTTGGAGAGCGGCACCTTTTTATATTTTGTATCTGCCAATTCCCGCATAGATTAGATTAACCGCCATTCCCAAAAAGTTTTATCTATGGTTTCTTCTTTTTCCTCGCTCTTTCCGCTTCCTTGAACGCTGCGAGAGTAAAGAGCTGATAACTTACTGCCTGAAGAAATTCAGCTACCCAAAATGTCTCTTTAACATCGAGTTTCTGGGAAATGGCAATAGCAACTGCCGCAATAAGTTCTATGTATTCCGAACCGCTGATTCCGTCAGGGCAGTGCATCGTTACCACCTCCCAGATTATTATATGAGATTTGCGCTGAATTGAAATAATAAGCAATTAATGAGAAAGTATTCAATGAAGACTTGGTTTATAGTATAATATAATATGCTGGAGGATTATATCTGGCTTTAAAGAAGCCGGTGCAAATTGAGATAATTAAGCCTGCGTGCATTTATGCCGCAGAAAGAGTTGTAAACGAAACTATGATTATAGATTCTTGAGGTATTTAAAATGAGAATTTTTAAAAGAATTATATCTGCATTCCTGCTGGTTCTAACTGTCGGAATAGCAGGCGTGGTTGTTATCAACACATGCAGTTACATATTCGGATTCAACAATAGCCTCACAACTCTGATGAGCGGAGCAATGAATGCGCTCGATAACGCGGCGTCAGGGATAGTGAACGCAGTATACGATATTAGTGAGGCGGCTGAGTCTTTACATTCTGGCGGAGGCCCCTCAGGAATTAGCAAAAATCCGGCAATACCTGTTGCGCCAGTTACGCAAACTCCAGACTCAAATGCTGAAAATACTAAACAGTCGTCCGTATCAAAACCTGCTGCCGCGGAGGACCTTAAAAGCGTCTGGGGCAAAACCGGTATGGACGGCCTGACGGTGTATGAATACGGCAAGTCACTGCTTAACAACGAAGAAAGAAGCGCTTACTGCCAGATTGTTGACGCGGTTCACAATATCAAAGATTCAGTTTCGATTACATCAACCTTAAGTCCTACAAATATGAAAAAGGTATATCAGTACTTTCTTTATGACCACGTGGAAGTTTTCTATATAAAAGGTATTAATCTGCGTTATATCGAACGCAATACAAAAACGGAATACACATTTGATTTCGAATATAGGTATGACAAAAAGAATATACCAGGCATGAGGAAAAAGTATAGGACAATGGCGTTGAAGATTCTTTCTGCGGCAGACGGACTTTCTACAGATTATAAGAAAGAGAAAGCAATTCACGATAAGCTCATAAAATGGTGTTCTTATGACATTAAAGCCGCGGAAGATCCGACTATATATGCACATCCAGACAGTTTCAGTGCTTATGGAGCTTTTGTCAACCGCAAAGCCGTATGCGTTGGATATGCCCAGGCCATGAAACTGCTTCTAAGCTCGGTCGGTATTAAGTCACTTTATGTCACGGGTACGGCCAACGGCGGAGGCCACGCGTGGAACGAGGTTCAAATAGGCGGCAAGTGGTACTTTGTCGACGCGACATTTGACGACCCGGTTTATGTCGATAGTAATGGCAACTATTTAAACCGTAATACAGTTAGCTATACCTATTTCAACTTCAAGTCCAAAAAAGACCATGTGCTCGGAAAGTTCAACAGCAGCGACCCGTTCGCCGCAGATTCCGAGAATTATGAAGTAATGCCGTAAGCAAATAATACTATTGGGAACAGTATTATATAATAGGAAATTATCTGTAACACTACAACGAATGTGAGAATAATATAAAAAAGACTGCTTTAAGGCTTCACCCAAAAAAGCGAAAGGAAAGATAAAAAAACTGTTGACAGTGGGGAATGATTTTGATATGATAAATGAGCGCTCGGGAGAGCGGGCCTGAGAGGGCCTAAACTTAGGGCGCACACCGCACAAGAGAATACACAATTTGCCGCTTGCAAAGTTCAGTTTGATATGATAGGCTGAACGTCCTGCGGAATAGCAGGGAAGAGACGAGGAACTGGCAAGAAATTGTGTATTGACAAACGAAGGGGGATAAGATATAATAAATATCCCGCCGCGGAAAAACGGGCGGTGGAGAAACCGCGAGAAGACACAGAAAAAAAGGTGTTGACAAACGGTTTCGAGTATGATATACTAAGCGCCGTGCCTCAAAGAGAGCGAGGCAAAAACCGCGAAGAAACGACAACAAGGTACTTGACAAGCGGAATATGGTATGATATACTT